>NZ_JEMO01000014.1:0-169051 GCF_000582475.1 Nesterenkonia sp. AN1 | reverse complement strand
CTCGCCACGGGACCCGGCGCCAGCACTCGGCACGGAGGCACGCGCGCCTCGGGGGCCTGCCTCTGTCTGCGGGCGTCCAGCGGCCGGACCGGCTGTGCCGGAGGTCGCGCCGAGTCCGCGTGGATCGGCGGCCTCCTCTACGTTGAACACGGCGTCCACGGCGCTCAGCCGTCTCCCGGTGCCCGAGGTGGCGCCCTGGGGCTCCGACTCGGATCTCCGCGGGGTCGGCACCGTCGCGGAGAGCTCGCTGAGCGACTCAGCCCACCGGTTGACCGCTCGCAGCTGGCGCGTGACCGGCTGGAAGCTCCACTCCGCGGGGGGCTTGAGGCCGATGCCGGCACCGTGAGTGGCCGAGGAGTCGACGTCGAAGACACAGGTGATCTGCCAAAGACCGTCTTCCCGGCGCCAGGAGTCCCAGCTCAGAGTGGTGAGATCCACGTCCATAGCGCGCAGCCGGACGTTCACCATGTCCTCGAGATTGGCGGGTTCATCGCCGAAGGCCAGGCGATGCGCCTCGGCGGCCGAGGCAGGTGCAACCTGGGTCGTGCGGGCTCGTTGGGCGATGTACGAGCGTTCGGCGTGGACCGGTCCGGCATAGCGGTCCACATGCGCGGTGGTCAGTCCCGAGGCGGCCACGACCTGGTCCACGGTGGCCCCGGCGCGCAGCCGCGCCTGGATCTCACGAGGAGTCAGCGGACTTGTGGCGGGTCTGGCCTGGGAGGGCCGGACGGGGGGCCGGGTCGCGGCGTGGCGCAGGGCCTCATCGATCGGCAGCGAGAACTCCTGCCCTGAGTCGTCGGAGAGGATGAGCTGCGCCATGTTCTCCTCGTCATTGACCCCGACGATGCGCAGGTGCTGCATTTGGGCTCCTCCGAAGAACGAGCTGGTGGCTATTGCGGCCACTGTATCGCGGGGCGGTTCAAAAAACTCTCGAGGTGCTCAACCACTCCTGGAAGGATTGCTCAATCGGTCGGCCCGTGACATTCTTTGGTCCTCATCCGCACCTGCCAGCTGTGTTCCGAGCCCCTCCGTGTCAGCCCAGGGCTCAACGGTTGATCAGGATTTGGTCCTGTGATCCGGATGGGACACAATCTGTCCGACCAGAATTTCCCACGTGTTCTGCGGGCCGGGCAACAGCCTGGTCCGGCAGGGGGCCACGCCACAGGGAAATCGCGCTCAATCAGCTTCAACCCGAAGCCGGTCAACGAGCGCTTCGATCTCAAGAATTCGGAGTGTGGAGCACCTCTCATGGCAACCGATTACGACGCCCCGCGGAAGAACGACGACGAAACCAGCGAAGATTCCATCGAGGAGCTGAAGAACCGGAACACCTCGCGGCAGTCTTCAGTGGTGGACGAGGACGAGACCGAGGCCGCTGAAGGGTTCGAGCTCCCAGGCGCTGATCTCTCCGATGAGGAGCTGCAGGTCCGCGTGCTGCCCGCCCAGTCGGATGAGTTCACCTGCTCATCCTGCTTCCTGGTGCGTCACCGCTCCCAGGTGGCTCGCGAGGAGAACGGCATGTTCTTCTGCAAGGACTGCGAGGGCTGAGCGCTCCGCAGCGAGGCGGACCTGGTGACCCTCAGCCGCCGACGGACTGAGGGCATCCGAGTCCTCTAGAATCACCGGTCACTCGAAACTGACGCCGTGCTCCTGCACGGGCTCTGCGGAGCCCAACGCGGAGAGCACGGCGTTCGGCTTTCTGGTGGAGAAGATCCAATACGGGGTGGCGTCCTTGGGATCGATGATCTGCGCGGTGATGACCGGATCGATCCAGCCCCGGATGCACTGATAGGAGCTCGCATCAAAGCCCGGTCCGAGCTGCTCCCGCGCGGCATCTCCGGTGTGCGCCACGATCCGGCCCAGATGCACCGTCTGGATCCGAGCCCGGCCCACCCGCAGCCACCCCGGAGTGACCTCCAGGGTCGGGGTGGTGATGATCAGCCCGAAGATCACCAGGCCGATGCCGATGAACACGGTCAGCACCCCGAAGGTGACGCTGATCGGGAAGAAGATCAGCGAGATCGACGCGCCCAGCATGACCCCGGCGACCCAAAGCCACCAGGCCGGCCACAGCTTCTCGGTATAGATCGGGGCGGCCTCCACGTCCGCGCGGGTGGAGGAAGCTTCGCCGCTCTTGGAACTCTCGTCACTCATGGCACTATCGTCGCATGTCCGGCTGGGGAATCGTCGGGACCGCGACGGTACACTCAAGGCTGTGAATCGCATCTCAGTACCACTCAAGCAGCTTGACCCGGGCCTCGACCTCCCGCGCTATGCCCATCCCGGTGACGCCGGAGCGGATCTGCTGACCTCCGAAGACTTCAGCCTGGAACCGGGGGAGCGCCGACTGGTCCCCACCGGGGTCGCGCTGGCGCTGCCCCAGGGCTGGGTCGGCCTGGTGCATCCGCGCAGCGGGCTGGCCGTGCGCCACGGAATCACAGTGGTCAATGCCCCAGGGACCGTAGACGCTGGGTATCGTGGGGAGATCAAGGTGTGCCTGCTCAACACGGACCGCCGTGAGACCGTCCACTTCGCCCGTGGGGATCGGATCGCTCAGCTGCTTCTGCAGAAGGTGGAGCAGGCCGATTTCACCCTGGTGGACGATCTCGAGACCAGCGATCGCGGTGCGGGCGGCTTCGGCTCCACCGGGCGATAGCAACAGCGCAGAACCGACCAGGAGGACAGGCATGCTCTTCGGCAAGAAGAAGACCCCAGCGACGCAGGCACCGGAGACAGACGCTGCCCCGGCAGAGACACCACCGGCCCAGACACCACCGGCCCAGACACCATCAGCAGAGGCGCCAGCAGCGAAACCTGCCCAGACGGAACCAGCCTCGACGGAACCGTCCGAGGCTCAGGCTTCCGACGCCGAGACCACGGATGCCGCACCCACCGACACCGCACCCACCGACACCGCAGCCACGGACTCCGACCCCGCAGCCGCCGCGGCCCCGGTCACCCCCGTGGCGCAGCCGGTCACCGAGGCCACCCCGCTGGCAGTGCCGCGGGACTCCCGTGAGCTGGAGTCCAAGAAGGGCTACCTGGACTTCGGTGCGCTGCTGGTCCCGGCCGCGAAGAACCAGCAGGTCCGGCTGGACATCGACCAGAAGACCAAGCGCGTGGTCGCGCTGACCATCATGGTCGACCAGGCGAGCATTCAGGTCCAGCCCTTCTCCGCCCCGAAGTCCGGGGGGACCTGGGGTGAGGTGCTGGATCAGATCGAAGAGTCGGTGATGAAGCAGAGCGGCAAGGTCAAGCGGGTCGACGGTCGTTTCGGCAAGGAGCTCGCGGCACGCGTGCCCACCGTGCTGCAGGACGGCCGCAAGGGCTGGCGCGTGGCCCGCTTCATCGGCTTCGAGGGTCCCCGCTGGTTCCTGCGCGGGGTGGTCGGTGGCCGCGGCGCCATCGACGCATCGGCGGCCCGTGCGGTCGAGGACCTGTTCGCCAAGATCGTCGTGGTCCGCGGTGACGACCCGCTGCCTCCGCGCGAGCTGCTGCGGCTGCAGCCTCCCGAGGGGGCGAAGCGGGTGGTGGTCCCGCGCAATCGAGCGCAGCGCCGCGATGATTCCCCCGGCCCCAACCCCGCCGCGGCTCCGGTGAGCGATGTCCGCTGACCCAGCCCAGCCACGCCCAGAGCAGGACCCGAAGCAGGACTCCGTTCAAGACCCGGTGCAGGACCCGCGGCCGGACTCCGGTCCCCATGCCGCGGCGCAGTTCTCCACCGCGGCCGGGTCGCGGGTGCGCACGGGCGAGGACGGCTCGATCGATGTGCTGGCCTCGGTGGGAGGGGTGCGCGGACTCGTGGAGTCCTCGCTGCCCGCCGCCGCGTTCCTGATCGCGTTCCTGGTCACCGAGGACCTGATGACCGCGCTGATCATCTCGGTGGCGATCGGCGTCGGATTCGCGGTGCTGCGGCTGGTGCAGAAGGGCTCCCTGGTGCAGTCCCTGGCGGGACTCGCCGGCATCCTGATCTGCGCCCTGGTCGCCTACCGGACCGGGGACGCTCGCGACTTCTATGCCTGGGGCTTTCTGATCAACGCCGGCTATCTGCTGGCGTTCCTGGTCTCGATCCTGGTCAAGTGGCCGTTCCTCGGCCTGCTCTTCGGCATCGTGCGCGGGGAAGGTCTGGACTGGCGCAGGGATCCGGTGCGCCGCCGTCGATATTCCCTGGCCACCTGGCTGCTGCTCGCCGTGCCGGCGCTGCGCCTGATCATCCAGGTGCCGCTCTACCTGGCCGACGACGTGGCCGGGCTCGGCACCGCCCGCCTGGTCATGGGCATCCCGCTCTACGCTCTGGCCCTGTGGGTGGGCTGGTTGATCTCACGACCCGCGCAGAGCCCGCTCGAGCTCTCAGCCGAGAAGCCCGCCGCAGCGCCCGACCAAGACGAGAGAGGGTGATTCTGCGATGACGCAGACCCTGACGCTGGACATCGGCCCGATGGCCCACGGTGGCCACTGCGTGGCCCGCCACGAGGGTCGTGTCGTCTTCGTGCGCCACGCCATCCCCGGGGAGACCGTGCGGGCCCGGGTCACCGAGGGAGAGCCCGGTGCGAAATACTGGCGGGCCGACGTCGTCGAGGTGCTCAACGCCTCCGACTACCGGCGCCGACACATCTGGAAGCTTGCCGATTCGCTGCGCGCCCATGAGAACGACCGGCTTCCGGTGGGCGGCGCGGAGTTCGGTCACATCACCGACCAGCACCAGCGTCGACTCAAGGGTCAGGTCTTCCGCGACACCATGCAGCGGATCGGCGGATTCTCGATCCACGATCAGCGACTGCCGCTGGCCTCCGGGGACGGGGAGGTCCACGTCCACGATGTGCTCTCCGACGGGCCGTATCACGGGCTGCACTGGCGGACCCGGGCGAGCTTCGCCGTCGGGGCCGAGGGTGTTTTGAGCATGAAGCCGCACCGCAGCAACGAGCTCATCGAACTGCGCGGGATGCCGCTCGCGGTCTCCTCGATCCACGAGAGCGGGATCTTCGGCTACAGCTTCAAGGGCGCCGAACGCGTTGACGCGGTGGCCGCCGGCGCCGGCGCGCAGGTCACGCTCGTGGTGCACACCCGGGCCGGGCTGCCTGCGCCCGAGCAGGAGGCGCTCACCGAGCGGCTGCTGCAGCTGCACCAGCGTGCGCCCGAGGTCGCCAATATCGTCTTGGCCACCTCGCAGCCGGAACCGGCACCGAGTCGTGGTCGCGGCGGCGCCCGTAGCGCCGCACGCCAAGGCCGCACCCAGCGCTCCGGTCCGGGCTCGCGCGCCGCGAACCAGTCCGCGCCGCGCCCGGAGCGGATCAGCTACACCGTGCTCGCCGGCTCCCGCACCATCACCGAACCGCTCCCGCTGCCGCTGCCGGCGCTCACCGCGGCAGGCACCGACGCGGCTCCGCCGAGGCTCACCACGGTGGAGATCCAGCCCGAGGACTTCTGGCAGATCCACCGCAATGCCCCGTCCTGCCTCATCGAGGCGGTGAACACGATGACCCAGGTGCCGCAGGGCGCCTCCGTGGCAGACCTCTATGCCGGTGCGGGACTCTTCACCGCCTGGGCCGCCCAGCTCGCGGGCACCGAGGGATCGGTGCTCAGCGTCGAGGGCGCGCCCGGCTCCAGCGCCAGCGCGGCACAGCTCTTCGCGCAGACCCCCCAGGTGGAGGTGCTCCAGGCGCCGGTGGAAGCGGTCCTCAAGCGGCTCACCCAGCGCGAGCTGATCCTGCTGGATCCCCCGCGCACCGGAGCCGGGGAGCGCGTGATCGCCGGGATCGACGCCGCCGGGGCGCGCGAGGTCCTCTACGTCTCCTGCGAGCCCTCCTCCTTCGCCCGGGACGCCAAGTCGCTGCTGGGCCGGGGCTGGGAGCTGGCGGACCTGAAGGTCTTCGATCTCTATCCCAACACCCACCATATGGAATCAGTGGCGTTGTTCCGCGCACCGCGTCGCAGGTGAACGGCGCGCCAGAAGCCCCATGACGGGCGTCTCAAGAAATCTGAAAGAGTAGACTGAACATCGATCCATCGGCCCGGCTTTTCATCTGCGCGGGCTGGCACGACTGGCAACTAACAAGGAGTCCCGAGTGAATAATGCGGACAGCTATGGGGCCAAAGGCGTCCTCAACGTCGACGGCACCGACTACGAAATCTTCCGACTCAACGCTGTGGAGGGATACGACTCCCTGCCCTACAGCCTGAAGGTCCTGCTCGAGAACCTCCTGCGCACCGAAGATGGTGCCAACGTCACCGCCGATCACATCAAGGCGCTGGCGCAGTGGGACGAGAACGCGCAGCCGGACACCGAGATCCAGTTCACCCCCGCCCGAGTCCTGATGCAGGACTTCACCGGTGTGCCCTGCGTGGTGGACCTGGCGACCATGCGCGAAGCGGTCAAGGAGCTCGGCGGCAAGCCCGAGCAGATCAACCCGCTGGCTCCCGCCGAGATGGTGATCGATCACTCCGTCCAGATCGATTCCTTCGGCAACGCCGACGCCATGGAACGCAATATGGACATGGAGTACCAGCGCAACGGCGAGCGCTACCAGTTCCTGCGCTGGGGCCAGACCGCGTTCGACGACTTCAAGGTCGTTCCTCCGGGGATGGGCATCGTGCACCAGGTCAACATCGAGAACCTGGCCCGCACGGTGATGACCCGCGAGGTCGAGGGCACCCTGCGCGCCTACCCGGACACCTGTGTCGGCACCGATTCGCACACCACCATGGAGAACGGCCTGGGCGTGCTCGGCTGGGGCGTGGGCGGCATCGAGGCCGAGGCAGCGATGCTCGGCCAGCCGATCTCCATGCTCATCCCGCGGGTGGTCGGCTTCAAGCTCAGCGGGTCCATCCCCGCCGGTGCCACCGCCACCGACGTGGTGCTCACCATCACCCAGATGCTGCGCCAGCACGGTGTGGTGGGCAAGTTCGTGGAGTTCTACGGCGAAGGCGTCGCGGCCGTGCCGCTGGCCAACCGCGCCACCATCGGCAACATGTCCCCGGAGTTCGGCTCCACCGCGGCGATGTTCCCGATCGATGAGGTCACCATGGGCTACCTGCGGCTGACCGGACGCACCGAGGAGCAGCTGAAGCTGGTCGAGGCCTACGCCAAGGAACAGGGCATGTGGCACGACCCCTCCCGGGAGCTGCGCTTCTCGGAGTTCCTCGAGCTGGACCTCTCCACCGTGGTGCCCTCCATCGCCGGCCCGAAGCGCCCGCAGGACCGGATCGAGCTCACCGACGCCAAGGAGCAGTTCCGCAAGGACATCCACAACTACGCCAAGGACGGCGCGGTCACCAACGGAGCCGTCGATGACGCCTCCGAGGAGTCCTTCCCAGCCTCCGACGCGCCCGCCCACGATGCCACCGATGAGCAGTCCGCGGCCGATAAGCCCCGCGACACCTCCGGTGCCCCGGTGGATGGCCGCCCCTCGAACCCGACCCCGGTCACCATGCCCGACGGTCGCGAGTTCCACCTCGATCACGGCGCCGTCTCGATCGCCTCGATCACCTCCTGCACCAACACCTCGAACCCCAACGTGATGATGGCGGCCGGCGTGCTGGCCCGCAACGCCTCCGAGAAGGGACTGGCCAGCAAGCCCTGGGTCAAGACCTCGCTGGCGCCAGGCTCCAAGGTGGTCACCGACTACTACGACAAGTCGGGCCTGACCGAATACCTCGAGAAGATCGGCTTCTACCTGGTCGGCTACGGCTGCACCACCTGCATCGGCAACTCCGGTCCGCTGGAGGAGGAGATCTCACAGAAGATCCAGGAGCAGGACCTCGCAGTGACCTCGGTGCTCTCGGGCAACCGCAACTTCGAGGGCCGGATCAACCCGGACGTGAAGATGAACTACCTGGCCTCCCCGCCGCTGGTGGTCGCCTACGCCCTGGCCGGTTCCATGGACTTCGACTTCGAGAACGAGCCCCTGGGCCACGATGAGGCCGGCAAGGCGATCTTCCTCGCCGACATCTGGCCGGACCCGGTGGAGGTTCAGGAGATCATCGACGCATCCATCGACACCGAGATGTTCACCTCCAAGTACGCCACGGTCTTCGACGGCGATCACCGCTGGCAGGAGCTGGAGACCCCTGAGGGCTCTACCTTCGCCTGGGACCAGGACTCCACCTACGTGCGGAAGCCCCCGTACTTCGAAGGCATGAAGCTCGAGCCTTCGGATGTCACCGACATCGAGGGTGCCCGGGTGCTGCTGAAGCTGGGCGACTCGGTCACCACCGACCACATCTCCCCGGCGGGCTCCTTCAAGTCCGACACCCCGGCCGGTCGCTACCTGCTGGAGAACGGCGTGGCCCGGAAGGACTTCAACTCCTACGGCTCCCGGCGTGGCAACCACGAGGTCATGATCCGCGGCACCTTCGCCAACATCCGGATCAAGAACGAGCTGCTCGACGGCGTGGAGGGCGGCTACACCCGCGACTTCACCCAGGAGGGCGGTCCGCAGGCAGCGGTCTACGACGCGGCTGTCAACTACCAGGCGGCCGGCACTCCGCTGGTGGTCCTCGGCGGCAAGGAATACGGCTCCGGATCCTCACGTGACTGGGCGGCCAAGGGCACCAGCCTGCTGGGCGTCCGCGCGGTCATCACGCAGTCCTTCGAGCGGATCCACCGCTCAAACCTGATCGGGATGGGCGTGCTGCCGCTGCAGTTCCCCGAGGGCGAGTCGGCCGACACGCTCGGCCTGACCGGCCTGGAGACCTTCTCCATCTCGGGTGTGACCGAGCTGAACAACGGCGCCACCCCGAAGACGCTGAAGGTCACCGCGGTGAAGGAGGACGGCGCCGAGGTCAGCTTCGACGCCGTGCTGCGCATCGACACCCCGGGCGAGGCCGACTACTACCGCAACGGCGGCATCCTGCAGTACGTGCTGCGTCAGCTGGTGAAGAAGTAGACAGCCTGAGCCCAAGCCGCTGAGCGGCTGCGGTCGGTGAATAAGAGGAGGGGCGCTTCGATCTTCGGATCGGGCGCCCCTCCTTCGGTCTGCGGAACATGTCGTCAAACGTGTCAGGGCCCCGTCAAAGTCCGCCCGTGCAGGCCGTGAGAGGTAGACTCCTGCAATGAGTATTCTGCAGACAATCACGTCTCCGCAGGAGCTGTCCAAGCTCAGCGACGAGCAGATGGAGCGGCTGTCGGCGGAGATCCGGCAGTTCCTCATCGCCAATGTCTCCAAGACCGGCGGACACATGGGGCCCAACCTCGGGGTGGTCGAACTGACCCTGGCGATCCACCGGGTCTTCGACTCCCCGCGCGACTCCATCATCTTCGACACCGGCCACCAGTCCTATGTGCACAAGCTGGTCACCGGGCGTCAGGACTTCTCCACGCTGCGCCAGACCGGCGGCATCGCCGGCTACCCGGATCGGGCCGAATCGGTGCATGACATCGTGGAGTCCTCCCACGCCTCCTCCTCGCTTTCCTGGGCGGACGGCATCTCCAAGGCCCGCGTGCTCGCCGGGGAATCCGATCGCTGTGTGATCCCGGTGATCGGCGACGGCGCGCTCACCGGCGGCATGGCCTGGGAGGCGCTGAACAACATCGCCGCCGACAAGGACCGCCGCGTGATCATCGTGGTCAACGACAACGGCCGCTCCTACGCGCCCACCGTCGGGGGGCTGGCCGAGCAGCTCGGGCGGCTGCGGCGGAACTTCCTGGACAAGGTCCGTACCCACCGCACCTACGAGAACATCATGGACGGCACCAAGCAGAAGCTGCAGAACGGCGGACCGATGGGCCAGATGGTCTACCGCAGCCTGCACGCGGCAAAGAAGGGCGCCAAGGACTTCTGGGCGCCCCAGGGACTCTTCGAGGACCTCGGCATGAAGTACATCGGGCCGGTGGACGGCCACGACCAGCGTGCCATGGAGGAGGCGCTCACCGACGCCAAGAACTACGGCGGACCGGTGATCGTGCATGCGCTGACCGAGAAGGGCAAGGGATACGCCCCGGCCCGCGCCGATGAGAACGACCAGTTCCACGCCGTGGGCGTCATCGACCCGGAGACCGGGGAGCCGGTGCACCGCGGCGGCGCCCGCTCCTGGACCTCGGTGTTCGAAGAGGAGATCACTGCCATCGCCGATGAGCGGGAGGACATCGTCGCGCTCACCGGGGCCATGATGATCCCGGTGGGGCTGCGCAGCTTCGCGCAGAAGCACCCGGAGCGGGTCTTCGACGTCGGCATCGCCGAACAGCACGCGCTGACCTCCGCCGCCGGGCTCGCCTTCGGCGGACTGCACCCGGTGGTCGCGATCTACGCGACCTTCCTCAACCGGGCCTTCGACCAGCTGCTGATGGATGTCGCGCTGCACCGCGCCGGGGTCACCGTGGTCCTGGACCGCGCTGGCGTCACCGGACCTGACGGCCCCAGCCACCACGGCATGTGGGACCTCTCGCTGCTGCAGATCGTCCCGGGGCTGCGGATCGCGGCCCCACGAGACTCCACCCGGCTGCGCGAGGAGCTGCGCGAGGCCGTGGCCGTGGACGACGCCCCGACCGTGCTGCGCTTCTCCAAGGGCTCGGTCAACGGTGAGATCGACGCGCTCGAACGCCTCGAGGACGGCGTGGACGTGCTGTGGAGCTCCGCGGCGACCTCTGAGGCGAGCTCCGCAGCGACCTCCGAGGCGCAGAAGCCCTACGCCCACGACGTGCTCATCGTCTCCGTGGGCACCATGGCCGAGCTCTCCCTCGACGTCGCGCAGCGGCTCGCGGATCAAGGGATCAGCGCCACCGTGGTAGACCCGCGCTGGGTGCTCCCGGTGCCGGACTCGGTGATCTCCCTGGCCGCGCGGCATCGCACCGTCATCTGCATCGAGGACGGCGTCAAGGCCGGCGGCGTCGGCTCACGCATCCGTCAGAGCATGCGCGAGGCCGGCGTGGACACCGGCCTCAACGAGGTGGGACTCCCGGTGGAGTTCCTCGCCCACGGCACCCGTGGCGAGGTTCTCGAACGAGTGGGCCTCACCGCCCAGAAGATCACCCAGGACGCCGTCGGACAGGTACTCGGCACCAAGGTGCCCTACGCCCGTCCGCTGCCCGGTGAACCGGTCCCCACCGGCCAGATCCCCAGTCTCCGTACCCGAAAGGTCTGACATTGATCACTCTCTACCGCCGCGACGAGCAGGCCTGGATCTACCGCGAAGCCTGGTACGACGAAGCGACCGGAGAGTTCGTGATCCACCACGGTGCGCTGGGCGCCAACGGCAAGCTCACCTCCGAGAAGGTCAGCGCACCGGAGGCCGAGCAGCTGCTCGAGAGCTTCACCGCCCAGTGCCGGGAAGATGGCTTCGCCGAACCTGCCCCTGATGACCAGATCGAACTGCGGCTGCTCTACCCGCTCAAGGGTGAGCACCCCAGCGCCTCGGAGCAGCGCAACGTCGGGGCGGTGCACCGAGAGGTGCTCGCCACCCTCGCCTGGCGCGGCCTGGGCCTGCTCAGCGACCCGGTGATCGAACCGCACAGCGGCGGCCATGCCTCGGTGATGCGGATCCAGACGCTGCACCAGGGCAAGGCCCGTGAGGCGGTGAAGGCCGCGGTCCGCGCCGGAGATGTGCCGGCCTCGAAGATCGAGCTGCGCGTCGGCTGAGCCTTCCTCAGGCCCGGACCCGGATGGAGTCTCCGTCGATCTCCGCGGGGTAGCGGGTCAGCGGCTCGCGCGCCGGTCCGCCCTCGGCGGCGCCGGTCTCCAGGTTGAAGATCGAGCCGTGACAGGGGCAGGCGAAGCGTTCCGGCTCGGTGCCCACCGCGCAGCCCTCATGGGTGCAGACCGCCGAGAACGCATGGACCGTGGTCTCGGCGCTGCGGTGCAGCAGCAGCTGGGTCTCTCCGACCTCCGCGGTGCTGCTCGCCCCCACCTGAAGCTCGGCAAGCGCCATGACCTCGGTCCAGGTGCCGCCCTCGGCGACACTCGGCGCGGCAGGATCTGGCGCCTCATCGGCGCCACAGGCGCTCAGCAGCGCCGCGGAGCCCGCGGTCAGGGCCGAGGCGCGCAGGAATCTGCGGCGATCACAGCAGGGCGAAGTCATGGTGCCCAGTCTACGAGGAATCGGACCGGGCCCAGGCCCTGGGTCAGCCCGCTGTGCGGGAACTGAACCAGGGCCTGGGCCCAAAAGCCGACGGGGGGATCAGTCCCGGGTGTTGAACGCCCGGCCGTTGATCCGTTCGCTGGCGCCCACCTGGTCCAGGTAGGGAGTGATCCCGCCGCGGTGCAGCGGCCAGCCGGCGCCCAGGATCATGCATAGATCCACGTCCTGGCGGGAGGCGATGACGCCCTCCTCGAGCATCATCCCGATCTCCTCGGCCAGTGCGTCTTCGACGGTGCGCAGCAGCTGCTCGGAGGTGCGCGGGGAGCTGCCGAAGCTCATCAGCGCGAGGGTGCTGTCCTTGATGAAGGGCCGGCCGGCGTCGTCGGTGCTCCAGATCTCGGTGACCCCCGCGTCGATGAGACGCTGCAGGTTGGCCGAGACGTGGAAGCGATCCCCGAAGCTGGTGTGCAGCGATTCGGTGACGTGCTGGGCCACCGGGATGCCCACCATCGCCAGCAGGGTGAACGGGCTCATCGGGAGCCCGATCGGCTTCAGCGCGGCGTCCGCCGTGGCGGCATCGGTGCCCTCGTCGAAGGCCCGCTGCACCTCACTCATCAGACGCAGCAGCACCCGATTGACCACGAACGCGGTGGAGTCGCTGGTCAGCACCGGGGTCTTGCGCAGCCCCGCGGCGAGGGCGAAGGCCGTGGCGATCGGCTCATCGGCGGTCTGCGGGGCCCGGGCGATCTCGATCAGCGGCATGGCGGCCACCGGGTTGAAGAAGTGGAAGCCGATCACCCGTTCCGGGTGCTGCAGGTCAGCGGCCATCTCGGTGACCGAGAGCGAGGAGGTGTTGGTCGCCAGGATGGTCTCGGCCGGCACGATCGCCTCCAGCTCGGCGAAGACCTGCTTCTTCACGTTGATCTCCTCGAACACCGCCTCGATGACGAAGTCGGCGTCGGCGTAGACGGACTTGTCGGTGGAGCCCGTGATCAGTCCGCGCAGTCCTGCGGCCTGCTCCTGGGTGAGCCGGCCCCGGCTCGCCTGCTTCTCGAGCTGGGCCGCGATGTGGGCCAGCCCCTTGTCCACCCGGGCCTGGTCGATGTCGGTGAGCACCACCGGGACCTGCAGCTGGGCCGCGAAGACCATGGCCAGCTGCGAGGCCATGAGTCCGGCCCCCACGACGCCGACCTTGGTGATGCTGCGCGGCTCGACGGCGGGGACCCCGGCTGGACGCTTGGCGCGCTTCTGCAGCAGGTTCAGGAAGGCGTAGACGGTGTTGCGGAACTCATCGGTGAGCATCAGATCGCCCAGCGCCTCGCACTCGGCGGCCCGGCTCTGCTCCCGGGTGCGCTCGGGCACCTGGGTGAAAAGGTCCAGCGCGCGGCGCGGAGCCGGCGCCGAGGGGCCGAGCTTGGTGGCCACGGTGCGCTCGGCGGCTTCGACGGCGCGGGCCCAGGCTTCGGCGGAGAAGTCGTGGCTGCGGTGCGCGGTGAGCTGCTGCGCGGTGGCGGGGTCGCCGCTGATGATCCGCGCGGCATAGCCGAGGCTCTCGGCCTCGAAGTCCTCCGCCTCGAAGAGCGCATCGGCGATGCCCAGAGCGTGGACCTTGTTCCCGGTGAGCGTGCGGTTGTTGTTCAGCGCGTTGTTGAAGATGACCTCTGCGGCGGCCTCGGGGCCGATCAGCCGGGGGAGGCGGTAGATCCCGCCCCAGCCTGGAACCAGGCCCAGGAACGCCTCGGGCAGACCGATGCCCTTGGCAGCGGTGGAGACCGTGCGATGCTGCGCGGCCAGCGCGATCTCGAGTCCGCCGCCCAGCGCGGTGCCGTTGATGAACGCGAAGCTGGGCACCGGGAAGTCCTCCAGGAGCCGATAGGCGTGATGGCCCAGATCAGCCATCGCGGTGGAGTGGTCCCGAGACTCCACGCGTTCGGCGGCGCCGAGGTCGGCTCCGGCGGCGAGCACCCCGGGCTTGCCGATCACCGCGATGCCGGCGATCTCTCCGGCCTGGGCTCGCGGCAGCGCGGCGGCGAGGACCTCACCGAACTGGATCAGGCTGCTCGGGCCCAGGGTGGAGGGGCGTTTGGGGTGGTCATTGTCCAGGCGGATCAGCACCAGCGTTCCGGCGCCCTCGGGCAGGACGACGTCCTCGGCGCGGGAGTGGGTGATGACCTCATCGCTGAAGGCCTCCGCGAGGTCTGCGAAGCGGGAGAAGTCCAGGGCCGCTGCGGGGATCTCGGCCGGGACCTCGGGTGGGTGCGCTGATGTCATGTGCTGCCTCCGTGACGTGGGTCGGCGCGGGGCAACCGCGCCTGGGGTGAGTCTCAGCTCACATCCTACCCATGAGTAACCAACGGCGAAACCCACGCCTCGGCGTTCAGAAGCTCTCCAACGGCTCCGGGTCCAGCAGGGCCACCGTGACGATGGCGGCGCACTGCTCGATCTGCCAGGGCCTGGCGCCGAGCTCGGCCAGCGCCGCACTGACGCCGTCGAGGTCCAGGACCTTCGGCGGGGTCCAGCAGAGCTGTTTGAGCACCGCCGGGGTCAGCAGGGTCTCGGGCATGAGGTCGAGCTCCTCGGCGCGGTGGTTCAACCAGTCCCGGGCGGTGCGGTAGCGGCGGAAGGCCAGCGGGTTGCGGTCCTTCCAGGTCCGCGGCGGTGGCGGGCCGGCGGCACGGCGCTTGGACTCCGGTGCCTCGGGGCTCTTGGTCCCGGATTCGATCGCGCGCAGCCATTTGGGCGCCTCGCGCTTGGCGGCCCTGCCGTAGAAGCCCTTGATCGAGAGCAGCTGGGGCACGGTGCGCGGCACCGCGTCGGCCGCGGCGACCAGTGCGGAGTCGGGCAGGATATGTCCGGGGGCGATGTCCTTGGACTCGGCCATGTTCTCCCGGGCGGCCCAGAGCTCGCGCAGCACCGAGAGCTTGCGCGGGGACTTCAGCCGGTTCACCCCGGTGGCCTTGCGCCAGCGTTCGCTGCGCGGGACCGTGACCGGGCGGTGGGTGCGCAGGTGTTCGAACTCCTGCTCGGCCCAGCCCAGCTTGTCCTGCTCGTCCAGCAGCTCGGTGAGGCTCGCACGCAGCGGGATCAGCAGCTCCACGTCGAGGGCCGCGTAGCGCAGCCAGTCCTGCGGCAGCGGACGCCGCGACCAGTCCGCCGCCGAGTGTTCCTTGGCCAGGCGGACCCCGAGCAGGGATTCCACCACGGCGCCGAGGCTGACCCTGGGGAGCCCGCCCAGTCGGGCGGCGAGCTCGGTGTCGAAGAGGCTGTGCGGGTGCATGCCCAGCTCGGCGAGGCAGGGCAGGTCCTGGCTGGCGGCGTGCAGGATCCACTCGACGCCGTCGAGGGCCTCCTGCACCGGGGCCAGGGTGGTGAACGGTTCCGGGTCGATCAGCCAGAGCCCGGAGCCTTCGCGTTTGAGCTGGACCAGGAAGGCGCGCTGTCCGTAGCGGAAGCCCGAGGCACGTTCGGCGTCCACCGCGACCGGGCCGGTGCCGGCGGCCAGCGCATCGGCGCAGCGCTGCAGGCCCCGGTCGGTGTCGATGACGAAGGGGACCCCGTCCTCGGGCTCGGTCAGCAGCGGCGGCGGCCCCTGGTCGGGGGAGTCCATCGAGGTCTCCGGCACTGCGTCAGCTCCTCCTGATATGTGGCAGGGCGATCACTCCATCGGGCAGCGGCGGAAGTCCCGCGAAGGAACAGACCATATCGGCCCACGCCTGCAGGTGGGACCCGAACCCGTGTCCGGTGGGGCTCCACGAGGCGCGGAGCTCAACATCGTTGCTCGGCAGCCGGTTCTCCATGCTTCCGAAGCTCTCCGAGAGGATCCGGGTGGCCGTGCCGCCCGCATGACTGTACTCCACCCCGTGCTGGGCCAGGGAATCACAGAGCCAGGTCCAGGCCACGGAGGCCAGCAACGGATCATTGCCCATCTCGGCGTCGAGCTCGGCGCGGATATAGATCACCACCCGGAAGGTCCCGCCCCAGGCCTGCTGGCCTGCCGGGTCATGGAGCAGGATGAAGCGACCGGTGGCCAGCACCTCGGTGTCCTCGGGCTGCGGGTGCAGCCGGGTGACCGGGTGGGAGCCCAGGGCGAGGCCGCCGTCGGAATGCACCTCGGCGCGCAGCGCTACGGCGAAGGGCGCCAGCCTGGACGGGGCCGGCACCTCTTGGACCAGCGCCTCTGGTCGCGGGGAGGCGTGGCGCAGACTGCCCAGTGCCCACAGGAACGCCTCGGGCAGACCCTCGATGCCGGTGGCACCATGGGGCGGCTGGGAGGAGCCACCGGCTGCGCTCTGCTGGTCGGGTCCTCCTATAGGACCGAAAGCTGTCACGCCCCCAGATTAGGAACAACGATCAGCCTGCCGTGCTAGGCGCGCCGCGCGCACTCCACCAGCGCCTCGATCTGCGCGTCGGTGGTCTGGAAGGAGCACATGATCCGCAGCACCGGGTCGCCGCTGGCCGCAGTGTCCCAGACGTGGATCAGGTATCGGTCGCGGAGCGCTTCGGCCACCCGGACCGGCACCTCCGGGAATGTGGCGTTGACCTCGGTGGGCCGCGAGAGCGTGACCCCCGGCACCTGGGCCAGCGCCTCCCCGAGCTTCGCGGCCTGTGCATTGGCGTGGGTCGCGTTGCGCCGCCAGAGGTCAGTGCCGAAGAGCTCCAGCAGCTGCGCCGAGACGAAGCGCTGCTTGCTGGCCAGCTGCATCGAGAACTTCTGGATGAAATCGGTGCCCGCCACCCGGTCGGGGTCGATCACCACCACGGCCTCGGCCGCCATCGCGCCATTCTTGGTCCCGCCGAGGCTGAGCACATCCACCCCGGCCGCGGTGGTGATCTCGGCCAGCGAGCATCCCAGAGCGGCGGCCGCATTGGAGATCCGGGCCCCGTCCAGGTGCACCCCGAGGCCCTGGGCGTGGGCCGCCTCGGCGACCTCGGCGATCTCCTGCGCGGTGTAGACCGTGCCGAGCTCGGTGGACTGGGTCAGGGTGACGGCCAGCGGCTGCGCGGCGTGGACGAAGCCCAACGCCTTGGACTCTGCGTAGATGTCTGCCGGTGTGAGCTTCCCGGCCGCGGTCGGGCGGGGCAGCAGCTTGACCGCGCCCAGGCGCTCCGGTGCGGCGCCCTCGTCGTTGTTCACGTGGGCCTGGGCGGAGCAGATCGCGGCACCCCAGCGCGGCAGCAACGCCTGCAGCGCCACCACATTGGCGCCGGTGCCGTTGAAGACCGGCAGGATCTCCGCGCGAGCGCCGAAGGTCTCCTTGATCACCTCGCGCAGCTGGGCGCTCACCGGATCGGCGCCGTAGGGCAGCGCCGCGTCGGCGTTGACCCGGCTCAGCGCCTGCAGGATCTCGGGGGAGACCCCGGCGACGTTGTCAGAGGCGAAGGAGGCATCCAGCAGCCGGGGCTGAGTCTCGGTGTCTTGCACCGCTCAGCTCTCAGCGGCTTCGGTGAAGTCCATGGAGATGGAGTTGATGCAATAGCGCTGGTCGGTGGGGGTGTCGAAGCCCTCACCGGTGAAGAGGTGTCCGAGGTGGGAGTCGCAGGAGCCGCAGCGCACTTCGGTGCGCTCCATACCCATCGACGTGTCACTGAGATACCGGATGTTCGCGTCGCCGGCGGGCTCGAAGAAGCTGGGCCAGCCGCAGCGCGAGTCGAACTTCTCGGTGGAGGTGAACAGCGCCGCACCGCAGGCCCGGCAGGAGTAGGTTCCCGCCGCCTTGTTGTCCCAGTACTCCCCGGTATAGGCACGTTCGGTGCCGCCCTGACGCAGCACCTGAAACTCCTGCGGGGTGAGCTTCTCGCGCCACTCATCGGCGCTGGTTCCGGTGTTCTGGTTCTCACTCATGTCCCCATCTCATCACGTTCCGCGCGCCCGCGTAAGCTGAGCCGCATGACGTCACGGTTGAATGAACCCGGTGCTGCAGCGACTCAGGCGAAGGCGCTGGTCCCACGGGTGGCACACACCTGGACCAGACGGCTTCGGCGCGGAGCGGTGGGGCACACCCCGAGGCACACCGCGGGGCACACCCCATGGATCCGCGCCACGACCCTGGGAGTGGGCACCGGGCTCGCAGCCGGGATGACCCTGGCTGCCGCGGCCTCCGGGCTCGCCGGCTATTTTGCCCGCGCCGTGGTCACCCCGGTGCGCGAGCGGGCCGAGGACCTCCAGATCCTCGCGGTGACCCGCGGTCCCGAGGGCGACGAGGTGATCCTGCCGATCACCGCGGAGACCGTGGTGGAGGGCACCTACGGATTGTTCTTCCACGGCGGCCGCTCCCTGGCGCGGATCGGGCCGATCATCGCGCTGGAGCCCAAGGGTGGAACGGTGACCCGTCCGGTGCAGAAGGTCTACGGCGGGGACCTGCGCACCGCGGTGCGCGGCTGGTGGACCTCGGTGGTCTACCTGAACCCGGCCGATGCCGGCTTCGAGAGCGAGGAGGTGGTCATCACGCTTCCGGGCGGACCCTCACCGGCCTGGCACGTGGCGCCGCAGCCGGTGGCCGCGGGCCTGCCCGCAGATCATCAGGGCCCGCTGACCGGGCGCAACGTCTGGGCCATCGGGGTCCACGGCCGAGGCAGCAACCGCACCGAGGGCATCCGGGCGCTGGCGGCCACCTCGGCGCTGGGCGCCGAGACGCTGCTGATCTCCTACCGCAACGACGGCGAGGCCCCGGCCGCCGCCGACGGCCGCTACGGCCTGGGGGTCACCGAATGGGAGGACGTCGAGGCCGGCATCGAGTTCGCCCTGGAGCGCGGGGCGCAGGACATCCTGCTCTTCGGCTGGTCCATGGGCGGGGCGATCAGCCTGCAGACCGCCGACCGGTCACGCTACGCCGCCTATATCCGGGGCCTGGTGCTCACCGGCCCGGTGATCGATTGGATGGACGTGCTCGCCCACCAGGCCAAGGCCAACCGGATCCCCGACGCGGTGGGCCGACTGGGCCAGTGGTTCATCTCCAACCCGGGCGGCCGCAGGGTCACCGGGCTCGCCGCTCCGGTGGACCTGCAGGCGATGAACTGGATCGACCGGGCCGAGCAGCTGCGCGACCACGTGCTGATCATGCACAGCGTCGATGACAACATCGTGCCCTACGGGCCCTCCCGGGATCTCGCCCGGAAGAACCCGAAGGTCACCTATGTCTCCTTCGCCCAGGCCCGCCACGTCAAGGAATGGAACCACGATCCGCAGCGCTGGGACGCCACGGTCATCGACTGGGTCACCGACCTGTTCAGCCGGGCTGCCCCGGGGCAGACCCGGCCTGGTGAGCCCGGATATTCCGCTTGATCCGGCCCAGCATCGCGGTCATCCCGCGCAGCCGCAGCGGTGTGATCGCCTTGGACAGGCCCAGACGCTCCGAGAGGTCTTCGGGCACCGCGAGGATCTCCTCGAAGCGCAGACCGCTCAGCCCCTCATGCAGGATCGCCGCGAAGCCCCGTGTGGTGGGCGCCTCCGGGGGAGCGGCGAAGAAGATCGCGGCGGTCCCGGCGGCGTCGTCGTACTCCAGAGTCAGAAACAGCGGGGACTGACACTCCACCACCTCCTCCATCTGGTCGTAGCTGTTGAGGTAGCGCTCGGGCAGCTCCGGCAGCTCGCGGGAGAACTCAAGCAGCAGTTCCAGCTTCTGCCGATCTTCCAGCTCGGCGAACTCCTCGATGACCTCGGTCAGCTGCGCGGGCAGCGTCGAGTTCGGGGTCTGGCTCATGCGCCGGGCACCGCACCGGGCTGATCGCCGGTGGCGATCGGCAGCCGGACCGCGTTGCCCCACTCGGTCCAGGAGCCGTCGTAGTTGCGGACGTTGTCGTAGCCGAGCAGGTGCTGCAGCACGAACCAGGTGTGCGAGGAGCGCTCCCCGATCCGGCAGTAGGCGATGACCTCCTCGGCGGCCCCGAGGCCAGCCTGTTCGGTGTAGATCGCCTCCAGCTCGGCGCGGGAGCGGAAGGTCCCGTCCTCGTTGGCGGCCTTGGCCCACGGGACCGAGGCGGCCGAGGGGATGTGGCCTCCGCGCAGCGCGCCCTCCTGCTCGTAGCCCTCCATGTGGGTGCGCTCACCGGAGTACTCCAGGGGTGAACGCACATCGATCATCGGCTTGCCGAAGTGGGCGAGGACATCCTCGCGGAACGCGCGGAAGGTGGAGTCATCGCGCTGCGCCGGCGCGGGGTATTCCGCCGCGGCCGGGGCCTGCACCTCGGTGACCAGCTCGCGGCCCTCGGCGGCCCACTTCTGCCGGCCACCGTCCATCAGGCGCAGGTCCTCGTGGCCGAAGAGCGTGAAGACCCAGAGGGCGTAGGCGGCCCACCAGTTCGACTTGTCCCCGTAGAAGACCACGGTGGTCTCAGGGGTGATCCCCTTGGCGGAGGCGAACGCGGCGAACTGCTCCGGGCCCAGGAAGTCGCGGGTGACCGGGTCGTTGAGATCGGTGTGCCAGTCGATCTTCTGGGCACCGGGGATGTGGCCGGTCTCGTAGAGCAGCACATCTTCGTTCGATTCCAACAGCACCACGGACGGGTCGTCCTGGTGCTGGGCCACCCAGTCGGTGGAGACCAGGGCGTCGGGGTGGGCGTACTGGGAGAAGTCTTTTTCTTCGGTCATGATGCTCAGAACCTTCCGTCGTCACTGGGTCACCTTCCAGGATAGGGAATCAGCCGGTGAAACACGCAGTCGTGGGTAGAGTGGGTCACATGCCGTCAAACGCCACTCCGCTGAGCCAGCGGACCCCTCAGCTCGGAGTCGGTCAGCTCTTGGAGGGCCTGCGGCCGTCCTTCCGCTTCGCGGAGGTCTCCTTCGACACCTACATCCCGGACCCCGCGCATCCCTCGCAGGAGAAGGCGGTCACCGCGCTGCGCGAGTTCTCCGCCACGGTGGGCGCAACCCAGACCGGCGGCGGCTTCCTCGGCAAGCTCTTCGGACGGGCACCGGCCCGCCCCAAGGCGCCCGCCGGGATCTACCTCGACGGCGGATTCGGGGTGGGCAAGACCCACCTGCTGGCCTCGCTCTACCACTCGGTCGAAGGCCAGCGGGCGTTCGGCACCTTCGTGGAGTACACCAACCTCGTCGGGGCGCTGTCCTTCCGTCGCACCGTGGACGTGCTCAGCGACTACGCGCTGGTCTGCATCGACGAGTTCGAGCTCGACGACCCGGGGGACACCGTGCTGATGTCCCGGTTGATGCGCGAGCTGGCCGACGCCGGGGTCAAGCTCGCCGCGACCTCGAACACGCTGCCCGGCTCGCTGGGCGAGGGCCGCTTCGCCGCGGCCGACTTCCAGCGCGAGATCCAGGTGCTCTCGGACCAGTTCGCCGTGGTCAAGGTCGACGGCGAGGACTACCGTCACCGCGGCCTGCCCGAGGCGCCCGCGCCGCTGGGCTCCGAGGAGATCGAAGACTTCGCAGCCAAGCAGTACCCCGAGGCGCGGATCGCCGTGGACGACTTCGACGCACTCTCCAAGCACATCACCGGGGTCCATCCCAGCCGCTACCGGCAGCTGGTCACAGATATGGATGTGCTGGTGCTCAAGGATGTCGAGACCATCGAGGCCCAGGCGCTGGCGCTGCGCTTCGTGGTGCTCGCCGACCGGCTCTACGATCAGGACATCAAGATCGTCGCCTCCGGGAAGCCCTTCGATCAGCTGTTCACCGAAGAGATGATGTCTGGCGGCTATATGAAGAAATACCATCGCACAGTCTCCCGGCTCACCGCGCTCGCCCGCGCCGGCCAGATGGGTGAGGTCGCGCTCTGAACCAGCTGTAACAGGCCGCGGTGCTTCCAGATCGGGCCGATACGGTCGACAATGTGTCCATGGACATCCGATGAGCTGGCAGCAGCCGCAACCAGAGAAAGGCTGATCTGATGAATGACCCGATCTTCCAGGTCGACGGCACCGCCCGCAAGAACCTCCGTGAGTTCATCGACGAGCTCCGCGAGGGCGGATACACGGTCTTGGACGGTCACACCCCTGACCCGGACCTGATCGACCCGCAGGGCCGTGCCGTGGAGACCTGGCACGAGAACTACCCGTATGAGAATCGGCTCTCCCGAGACGTCTACGAGATCGAGAAGTACCACCTGCAGGTGGAGCTGCTGAAGTTCCAGTACTGGGCCGAGGACTACGGGCTCAAGCACGTGATCGTCTTCGAGGGCCGGGACGCCGCCGGCAAGGGCGGCACCATCAAGCGGTTCACTGAACACCTGAACCCACGCACCGCGCGGGTCGTCGCGCTGAACCGGCCCTCAGACCGTGAGCTGGGCCAGTGGTACTTCCAGCGCTATGTGGACCATCTGCCCACCGCAGGGGAGATGGTGCTCTTCGACCGTTCCTGGTACAACCGGGCCGGGGTCGAGCGGGTGATGGGGTTCTCCTCCGAGCAGGAGTATGAGCTCTTCATGCGCCAGGCCCCGCAGTTCGAGCAGATGCTGGTCGACGCCGGGATCCACGTGACCAAGTTCTGGTTCTCGGTGACCCAGCAGGAGCAGCGCACCCGGTTCGCGATCCGCCAGATCGACCCGGTCCGGCAGTGGAAGCTCTCACCGATGGACCTGGAGTCCCTGGACCGCTGGGAGGCCTATACCGAGGCCAAGGAAGAGATGTTCCTGCGCACCGACACCGACCATGCGCCGTGGATGACGATCAAGTCCAACGATAAGAAGCGAGCCCGGCTCAACGCGATCAAGTGCTTCCTGGCCCAGTTCGAATACGAGGGCAAGGACCATGAGATCGTCGGGGAGCCCGATCCGCTGATCGTGCAGCGCGGCCGCGACGCCGTGGGTGACTGACCGCCGCTGCGGGCGACTGCCCGTCAGCGTGGGCGCCTGACCGTCGGCGTGGGCGTCTGAGCCCGGGCCGGCCACGCGGACTCAGGGTTGACCTGGGCCGGTGCGCAAGGCGAAGCGGTAGAGTTGCAGTGCTCGCCCCGGGGACACCGAGGTTCACGACGGCGGGGATCCCATGTCCGACCTCCAGGACGGCTGCTGTGTGCACGGTGATCCGGGCCCGCGTCACCGCGGTCCGCGAGTGCAGACGGGGAAGATGCTGTGCTGTGAGAATGTCTGACTGACCTCGACGAAGGAGAATGCATGAGTGCCCATATCGGAGTGACCGGCCTGGCCGTCATGGGAGCCAATCTGGCTCGCAACCTGGCGCGCAACGGCTACACGGTCGCGCTGCACAACCGCTCGGTCGCCCGCACGGACGCCCTTCTGGCGGCCCACGGAGGCGACGGCGACTTCGTGCGCACCGAGACTCTGGCTGAGCTCGTGGAATCTCTGGAGCGCCCCCGTCGCGTGCTGATCATGGTCCAGGCCGGAGCCCCGGTGGACTCCGTGATCGCGGACCTGGTCCCGCTGCTGGACGAGGGCGACATCATCATCGACGGCGGCAACTCCTTCTACGAAGAGACCCGACGCCGGGAAGAGAGCCTGCGCGCGCAGAACCTGCACTTCGTCGGGGTCGGCGTCTCCGGCGGCGAAGAGGGCGCGCTCAACGGGCCCTCGATCATGCCCGGCGGCTCCAAGGAGTCCTATGACTCGCTGGGCCCGATGCTGGAGAAGATCTCCGCGAAGTACAACGGCGAGCCCTGCTGCGCCTGGGTCGGCACCGACGGCGCCGGGCACTACGTCAAGATGGTCCACAACGGCATCGAATACGCCGATATGCAGGTCATCGGCGAGGCCTTCGACCTGATGCGCTCACTGGCAGGCATCGAACCCCGCGACCAGGCCGGGGTGTTCCGCGAATGGAACACCACAGACCTGGCCTCCTACCTGATCGAGATCACCTCCGAGGTGCTCGAGCAGGAGGATGAGACCACGGGCCGTCCGCTGGTGGACGTGGTCGTGGACTCCGCCGGCCAGAAGGGCACCGGTCGCTGGACCGCGATCTCCGGCCTGGAGGTCGGCTCACCGGTCACCGCGATCGCCGAGTCGGTCTTCGCCCGCTCGATCTCCTCGCAGCGTGAGCTGCGCGCCGTCACCAACGCCACCTTCCATGCCGGCATCGACGAGACCCTCTCCGCCACCGAGAAGTACGGCAGCCCCGAAGACCGTCAGGACTTCGTCGAGGACGTGCGCAAGGCGCTCTACGCCTCCAAGCTCGTCGCCTACGCCCAGGGCCTGGACATGCTCGTCGCCGCTGGCGAGGAGTACGGCTGGGAGCTGCACCTCAAGGCCATCGCCTCGCTCTGGCGCGCCGGCTGCATCATCCGGGCCGACCTGCTGGACACCATCATGAAGGCCTACGACGCCCCCCGGGACCAGCAGCCCAAGAATCTGCTGCTGGCACCAGAGTTCAACGAGGCCATCAACGAATGCCTCCCGGCCTGGCGCCGTGTGGTCGCGGCCGCCGCGACCTACGGCGTGCCCGCACCGGTGTTCTCCTCCTCGCTGTCCTACTACGACAGCCTGCGCCGGGAACGGCTCCCGGCGGCGCTGACCCAGGGACTGCGCGACTACTTCGGTGCGCACACCTATCAGCGCGTGGACAAGGAAGGCACCTTCCACACCCTGTGGTCCGGGGACCGCAGCGAGATCGACGCCTGACCTGATCGGATCCACGGACTGACTCCGAAGCGACGGAGCTGAGCAGATGAGCAGGCTGAACGAATGAGCAGGCTGAGCAGATGAGCAGCAGGAGGACCGGCCTGCTGGCCTCGGTGGGCGCCACCATTCCCGTGGTGGCCGCCCCGATGGCCGGTGGGCCGAGCCGTCCCGAGCTGGTCGTGGCCGCCGCCGCAGCCGGGGGAGTCGGCTTCCTCGCGGCCGGGTACAAGAGGCCCGAGGACCTGGCGGCGCAGATCCAGCAGGTGCAGCAGTCCACGCCGCGCTTCGGGGTGAACCTCTTCGTGCCGAACCCGGTCCCGATCGGGCTTGAGGAGCTCGATCGGCACCGCGCTGAGCTGCAGCAGTGGCTGGGCGACCATGCCCGCGCTGGGGCAGGGTGGGCGGCGGAGGTGGAGCTGCCGGAGATCAGCAGCCTCGCGGGAGTCACTTCAGCGCCCGGCGAGGTCTGGGAGGACTTCTGGGAGCAGAAGCTCGAGGTGCTCGAGGCGAACCCGGTGCCGCTGATCAGCCTGACCTTCGGTCTGCCGTCAGCCCTGGACATCGCACGGATGCGGGCCACCGGGGCGAAGGTGCTGCAGACCGTGACCTCTGTCGCGGAGGCTGTGAGCGCAACCGGCGCCGGGGTCGACGGGCTGATCGTCCAGGCCTCATCAGCTGGGGGCCACTCCGGGACCTGGACTCCGCGGGATCCACCCGCGGAGATAGATCTCCTCGAGCTGCTTCAGGCTGTCTCCGGCCGCACCGAACTGCCGCTCTGGGCGGCGGGCGGCATCGCCGACGCCGAAGGGGTCAGCTCCGTACTGCATGCAGGTGCGGAGGGCGCGGTGCTGGGCACCGCGCTGCTGCGCTGCCCCGAGAGCGGGACACATCCGGTACATCAGCAGGCTCTGGCCGCTCCTCCGGGAGTGTCAGAGACCATCATGACCACCGCGTTCTCAGGTCGGCCGGCGCGGGCGCTGCGCAACAGCCTCACCGAGGCGCTGACCGCATCTGCGCCGTCGGGGTTCCCGGCACTGCATCAGCTCAGCGCGGGACTGCGCCGAGCAGCGGGTGCCGCCTCAGACCCGCACGGGTTGAACCTCTGGGCCGGAACAGGGTTCGCCGCAGCACGTTCGGACCCGGCCGGCGAGGTCATGCGCTGCTTCGCGGGCGGCCACCGGATCTGAGCGGACGTCCTCCTAGCAAGGACCGGCTCCCGATGGACGGGCTCTAGCTAGCGCACACAGCCTCTAGATGAAGATGGCCGGGTCCAGCGCGTACTCCGCCGGGTCGACGTGGGGCTTCCGCTCGGCGACTCCGCGCTGACGCGCCTTGGCCGGAACGCCGGTGAGGATCGAGTTGGGCGGTGAGGACTTCACCACCACGGCGTTGGCGCCCACGGCTGAGCCGGCGCCGATCTCCACGGGGCCGATCACCTTCGCGCCGGCACCCACGACGACTCCGTCGCGCAGGGTCGGGTGGCGCTTGGTCTGTTCCAGGGATCGTCCACCGAGGGTGACGCCCTGATAGAGCATGCAGTCGTCACCGATCTCGGCGGTCTCGCCGATGACCACGCCCATGCCGTGGTCGATGAAGAAACGACGCCCGATCTGGGCTCCCGGGTGGATCTCGATCCCGGTGAGGCCGCGGGTCAGCTGGGACAGCGCGCGGGCCGGGGTCTTCAGCGGTCGCCGTTGCCACATCTTGTGGGCGACCCGGTAGGACCAGACCGCGTGCAGGCCGGAGTAGACGAGCACCACCTCTGCGGTGCTGCGCGAGGCCGGATCATGTTCACGCGCGGCCTTGATGTCCTCGCGCAGACGCTTCAGAGGTCCCAAGGGGGAACCAACCTTTCACAGGGATCGAACTTCACGGCTGGTGGGCGGATCAGCCGCGGATGTCTTCGTAGAGCAGGGTGGAGATGTAGCGCTCTCCGAAGTCACAGGCGAAGGTCACGATGAGCTTGTCGCGGTTCTCCTCGCGGGAGGCCAGTTCCAGTGCGGCGGCGACGTTGGCTCCGGTGGAGATGCCGCCGAGGATGCCCTCCTGGGTGCCGAGGTCGCGGGCGCAGCTCACGGCCTTCTCGAGGTTGGCCTGGTAGACCTCGTCGTAGATCTCCTGGTCCAGGATGTCGGGAATGAAGTTCGGCCCGATGCCCTGGATCTTGTGCGGACCGGCGGTGCCGCCGGAGAGGATCGGGGAGTCTTCGGGTTCCACAGCGACCAGGTGGATGCTGGGCTTGTATTCCTTGAGTCGGCGCCCGGCACCGGTGATGGTGCCGCCGGTGCCGATGCCGGCGATGAAGATGTCGACCTCGCCGTCGGTGTCGCGCCAGACCTCTTCACCGGTGGTCCGGTAGTGCGTGGCGGGGTTGGCCTCGTTGGCGAACTGCCGGGCCCAGATGGAGTTCTCGGTCTCGGCCACGATGGCCTTGGCGCGCTCCACCGCGCCGCGCATGCCCTCAGCTCCGGGGGTCAGCACGATCTCGGCGCCGTAGGCGCGCAGCATCACGCGACGCTCGGTGGACATGGTCTCCGGCATGGTCAGGACCACGCGGTAGCCGCGGGCGGCACCCACCATGGCCAGCGCGATCCCGGTGTTGCCCGAGGTGCCCTCCACGATGGTCCCGCCGGGCTTGAGCATTCCGGACTCTTCCGCGGCGTCGACGATGGCGGCGCCGATGCGGTCCTTGATCGAGCCGGCGGGGGAGTAGAACTCCAGCTTCATCGCGATGTTGCCCGGAAGGTCCGCACCCAGCCGGTTCAGCCGGACCAGGGGGGTGTTGCCGACTGCCTGGGTGATGTTGTCAAGAATCTTGGCCATGTCAGTGTGTGGACCTTTCTTCCTCGGGTTTCAACCATGAAGCATAGTCTCTGCGGAGCTTTGCGACCTTGGGATCGATGATGACCTGACAGTATCCGACATCGGGACGGCGCGAGTGGAAGTCCTGATGGACCTCCTCGGCCTCGAAGACCCGTCCCAGCGGTTCCAGGGTGGTGACGATGGGCCGGTTGAAGGAGTTCTGCGCGTGGGCGATCGCGGCGGCGAACTCATCGTGCTGTGCCTCATCGGTGTAGAACATGGACGAGCGGTACTGGGTGCCGACGTCGTAGCCCTGCCGGTTCAGGGTGGTCGGGTCGTGGCTGGAGAAGAACACGTTGTAGAGCACCTGGTCCGGGAGCACGTTGGGGTCGTAACCGATCTCAACGGCTTCTGCGTGTCCGGTGCCGCCGGAGGCCACGGCTTCATAGATGGCGGGACCGGAGCCGCCGGTGTAGACGCTGCGCACGTGATGCACTCCGCGGAGTCGGCGTGCGAGGGAATCCAGGCACCAGAAGCAGCCGGCCGCGAGCACCACGGTCTTGAGAGAATTGTCCATGCCCAACACAACCGTCCGTGTCCCGGACTGTATTCCTGATCTGTGGCCTGTAGAAAAGAGATATGTCGCCCAGCCCCGCTCCGCGTCCGAATGAGACCACCACCGATTCCCAGGTCCCGACCCTCGATGAGGTGCTCGATGCCGCCGAGGAGCTCTGGCCGCGCTCCCTGGCCGAGTCCTGGGACGCCGTCGGGCTGGTCACCGGGCGGCGCGAGGCACCGGTGCGCCGGATCCACTTCGCCGTGGACCCGGTCCGCGCGGTCATCGAGGAGGCGGCGAGCTCCGGGACAGATCTGCTGATCACCCATCACCCGCTGCTGCTGCGCGGGGTCACCTCGGTGGAGGCGGGACAGTTCAAGGGCGAGATGGTGCACCGGCTGATCGAGTCGGGATGCGCCTTGCTGACTGCTCATACCAATGGGGATTCCGCGATCGGCGGGGTCAATGATGTCCTCGCCGGTGCGCTGGGGCTCGAGGACACCGCGCCGCTGGCTCCTGCCGCAGAAGGACTGGTTGAGGAGGGCCTCGGCCGGATCGGCATGCTCACCGAGCCTATGACGCTCGGGGACTTCGCCGCACGGGTGTTCTCCGTGCTGCCTGCCGTGGCGGGCGGCGTGCGGGTTGCCGGTGACCGGGACGGCCTTGTCCAGCGCGTGGCGCTGTGCGGCGGGGCGGGGGACTCCATGCTGTCCGCGGCTGCCGAGGCAGGGGCCGATGTCTTCCTCACCGCGGATCTGCGGCATCATCCGGCCTCAGAGGCCCGGGAGGCGGCCGTGGGGGGACGCCCGGGTCTGATCGATGTCTCACACTTCGCCTCGGAATGGCTCTGGCTGCCCACCGCGGCCCAGGCGCTCCACCGGGCGCTGACCGATCGCGGCTACGATGTGGAAGTTGCCGTGAGCGGCATCAACACCGACCCCTGGGACTTCGTGCTCACACCCGGCCACTGAGCCGGCCCGTGGCCCCGACGTCCCTGTTTCAAGACCTGTACTGACCTGAAGGTGCGTGAGCCATGACCACTCTGTTCGTCGAGGCCGACGGCGGAAGCCGCGGCAATCCTGGAATCGCCGGCTCCGGCGCCCTGGTCCGCAACGAGGCGGGTCAGATTCTCGCCACCAAGGCCACCCCGCTGGGCAAGGCGAGCAACAACGTCGCCGAGTACACCGGGCTCATCGAGGGTCTGCGGCTGGCCCGTGACCTGGACCCGCAGGCCTCCGTGGAGGTCAAGCTGGACTCAAAGCTCGTGGTGGAGCAGATGAGCGGGCGCTGGAAGATCAAGCACGAGGACATGAAGCGCCTGGCCGCTGAGGCCGCCACTATCCTGCCGCCGATGCAGGTTCGCTACACCTGGATCCCGCGCAAGGACAACGGCGACGCCGACGCGCTCAGCAACGAGGCCATGGACGCCTGCGCCGCCGGGAGCGCCTGGGATCCGAGCCGCAGTCGGATCCGCCCGGTGGCCTGAACGCTTTAGTCCCGGTTAAAGTCCAGTCTGAAACGAGCGTCACAGACGATTGGATGGTTCGGGACCAACACGCCACAGCGTAAGTCTCACGGTGACAGAGACCTGAACGAGAACTCGGTTCGCCTCTGCCGGACTCCTGTGGACAGTTTTGACCATCAAGCAAGTGCAACGGCAGGATGTGGGGCAAGCCACTCCCAACGTTCCGCGTCCGAGTGCAGTCCAATGCCCAGACAACATGTTCGTGATTCGTCCAACTGAGGTCGCAGAGCCCCGGGTAGCAGGATGCAGCGTCCCTCGTGACCTCCCACGCATAACAAGCCGTCGGGATGAGGAGGTGAGAAGTCGGTCATTGACCACGACGGGCCAGAACCCGTCGAACTTTTCTCGGACACTCCCCAAGCGAGCTATCGCTAACACGACTCTCCATAGGAATACTGTGCTCGAGAGCTGACCGCCCGGGGTGGAGTTTGATGGGGACTTTGGGCCGGGGTAGACATCTGCTTAGCCACAGCGTTCTGTGTGGCTGCAGCGGTCAGACTTCGGTATAAGCGAGCAGTTTGCTCGAACCCGGATTCGGAGTAGTCAGCCTACTCGGTGCATCGGCTCCACCCACCCGTCGCTGTATCATGGCGGTGACGAGCCTGAGGGTCAGCGCGGGTTGGGGTCTGCCGCACCAATAGGTGACAGGTGTAGTCACGCCGCGAGAGCGACGCCGGTGTTCATGATTGCTTCGTACTCAACTGGGGTCAACCCCAATAGCCGTTTCTGCCTGCGGCGGCGGTGATAGGTCCGCTCGATCCATGTCACGATCGCGATCCGCAGCTGATCGCGGGTCTGCCATGAGCGGCGATCCAGGACGTTCTTCTGAAGCAGCGCAAAGAAGCTCTCCATCGCCGCATTGTCTCCCGCGGCCCCGACTCTGCCCATCGATCCGACCAGGTCATGTCGACCCAGAGCACGCACCAGTTTCCGTGCTCGAAACTGCGATCCGCGGTCGGTGTGGAACACGCACCCGGCCACGTCACCGCGCCGAGCCACGGCGTTGTTGACTGCATCCACGGCCAGGCGGGCCTTCATCCGGTCACTGATCGAATACCCCACGATCCGGTTGGAAAAGACGTCCTTGACCGCGCAGAGATAGAGCTTTCCTTCAGCGGTCTTGTGTTCGGTGATGTCGCTGAGCCAGAGCTGATTGGGAGCATCAGCGGCGAAGTCGCGTTGGACCCGGTCGTCGTGGACTGGTGGGCCGGGCCGGCGGCCCTTGCCGCCCTTCTTCTTCCCGAACGCGCTCCACCAGCCGTTGTCTCGACAGATCCGCCACGCCGTACGGCCTGCCATCGGCTCACCAGCATCACGGGCCTCATCCAAGAGGAACCGGTAGCCGAACTCAGGGTCATCGACGGTGAGCATCAAAGAGCGCGTTCGCTCGATGGGCCTGGACCCGCTCAGCGTCAGTGACAGGATCAGCCAGCCACCGGTAGTAGGGCTGACGAGCAAGCTTCAAGACCCGGCACGCCACCGCGATGGGGATCCCATCGACGGCGAGCTCACTCACGAGCGGGTAGAGCCTTTCCGGCAGGTTCGCCTGCGAGAGATACGCCGCTGCACGCCGCAGTACCTCGACCTCCTGTTCCAAGAGCCGGACCCGCTTGCGGGCTTCGCGCAGCTCGGCTGACTCGGTGCGGGTCTGACCGGGCTTGGCCCCGTCATCGATCTGAGCCCGGCGCAGCCATTTCTGCAGCGTCATGGAGTGGACACCGAAGTCTTTGGCGATCTGTTCGATCGTGACTCCGGGTTCACGCTTCCTGGCCACGCGGACAACATCGTCGCGGAACTCTGAGGGATAGGGCTTGGGCACAAGGACATCCTTCCAGGCCGCCCGCAGGCAAGCCAGAGTAGATGTCACCTACCGGTGCAGCAGACCCTCTTGATTCTGAATTCAAGGGGTACCCCGTGGAGCCTAATTCGCATCTTGTCGTCCGCACTTCTGCCTGTTCCGGAATTTTCAGCACCAGGGTCACACGGTGCGTGATGTGTGCGGCTTCCGTTGCCCTCGGCCCGGTTCGATCCCGCGAGACCGACTCGACGCGTGGTCTCAGGGCAGCTTCAACTCTGCACCGAACTGCCCTCGTCCAGCGAGGGGCGGGCTGATGATCACCGTCAACCAGCTCATGTCTGGGATCACCTCAAACCTCTTTGTGACTCAGTCCCTTCACGATGCCGCAGCGCTGCTCTGTGACGGGAATATCAGCGGTGGAGAGACCGCAGCGCTGGTGAGCGATCTTTCCCACCGCCCAGTGGGGTTGATCACCGAGGCAGATCTGGCCGAGATCGCGGCGCGGCATCCAGGTGACTGGAGGAAGAAGCGCTGTGCCTGCCTCCTGACCGAGGATCTTGATTTCCTCAGGCCGGAGCACGACATCGAAGGCGTGCTCGAACGTTATCGCGCCGATGACGTCAAGCCACTGCTCGTCCTCGAGGGGGACGATCCGGTGGGCATCGTCTACCCGGAGGCAGTCTTCGCCTCGTGCGCGGAGCAGCGGTCACCGATCTGGAGCGGCACCACCGCCGCCAAGGGGCCTTCCTCGGACTTTGATCAGCTGCTGCTGGACCAGGAGGCGCCCGGATACTCGCCATGATGCGACACCAGCATTCCGAGCCCATCACACCGGCCACCTCCAGAAGTCTGTGTCGAGCCTCCCGTAGGAGGTGAACCCGCCGCTATTGTCATAGCAGGGCACGGTGTCCTGCCTGGAGGAGGCCACGAGCGCCATGAAGAAGAAGAGTCTGGGACCACGGATTCGGCGAGTCTTCCTGTGGACGATGATCGGCTCGTTCTGTCTCGCGGCGGCTGCCGGGATCTTCGTCCTGATCGGCGTGAGCTTCGGCGAGACCGGTGCGCGGGTGCTCGCTACAACCTCGACGGTGGGCGCGTTCAGCCTGGCGATGTTGTGCTGTGGCGCGGTCTTCAGTCGGCCCAGTCGGATGGTGGGCGTGGCAGGTGTGGCAGTCTGCCTGCTCACCTTGGCCTGGAGCATCTTCATGATCTGGTCTGAGGTGGAACACGCATGGAGCACATTCCAGGTTCTGCTCTCGGGGATCACCCTTACCGTGGCGTTCAGCTTTGCGAGCCTGGTCCTGGCATCCGCAACCGCTCGCGACAAGCTGATCCGCGGCCTGCTCTGGTCCTGCCTCGGGTTGATCGCTGTCGGCGTTTCCCTCACGATGGTGCTCATCTGGGACGAGGGGTGGGAGGGCGAACTCTTCCCCCGCGCCTATGGCATCGTCCTGATTCTGGCCGTTCTCTGCGGGGTGGTGGCTCCGCTGCTGTCCAGTCTTCGGAAGCGAGGCGCCCCGCACCAGTCAGAAGATCAGCGAGGAGTCCGAGACGATGCCTGGGCCGTGCCAACCGAGGGGGGAGCGCTTGACCCGGCTCTGGTGGCGGCCCTGCGGCAAGAGGCGGCGACCCGAGGGATCACGGTGGCGCAGCTCGTCGATCCGCTCCTGCGCTCTCCACGGACGTAGCAGAACTTCTCGGCGCTGCTAGGAGGCCCGACGCGTGGACCACACCGCCAGCCCGACGAGTGCCGGCTGGAAGAACAGCCGCACGAGCCGCTTGCGATCGGTGTCCAGGCCGAACCCGTCACGCTTGTGCACGTACTGTGCGATGTTGCCGGGGAAGACCGCGGCGAAGAACACCCCTGCAGCCTTCCCGACCAGCGGGCGGTGCTCACGGGAGAACAGCAGCGCGGTGCCCAGCCCGATCTCGGCCACGCCGGACGCCAGGACTGTCGTGTCAGGGTCCAGAGGGATGGATTCAGGCACCTGGGCGCGGAACTCTTCGCGGGCCCAGGCCAGGTGTGAGACCCCGGCGAATGTGAGTGCCGAGCCGAGGAAGATTCGACCGGTGGTGCGCGCGATGGAAGCCATGGAGACAGGTTATCCTCGCCCCACCCTCGGCGGGGAATCCGCTCAGGGGTGATCCGCAGTACCCTGCGCACCGGCGGTGCCGGAGTGTTCCGGCGAGTGGGCCGCGGCGATTCCGCTGTGCCACCCGGGTGCGTCCCCTCCGTCAGGCGGAGCCAGCGCGGCAGCGTCGATTCCAGCGGACTCCAGCAGCCAGGAGATCAGTGAGTTGGAGTTCCACATGTCTCCGATCCCGAACACGTCGCGCCCCCAGGTCAGCTGTGGGGCCCTAGAGATTCTGCCGATGAGAGCACAGGCATCCTCGGCGGCGAGCAGGAATTGATTCGGGGGACCGACGGCCCATTCAAGATCGGGGATGGTTCCGTCTCTCCAACATCTGATCTCGTAGCGGAAGAACGGAGAGGCGCCGAACCAGGCGATGCCCACGGGTCCCTGGGCCACTACGCCGCGAGGCCCGCGGGGCTGGCCCCATACCGGGGTCATCTCCACCACATAGTCATCGGGGCCGTGGGTCACCTCGAGTGCGGCATGGAACAACGGACGGGGTCGGCGGCGCGCCCTGCGCGCGCGCAGCGATTCCCACCACCTGCTCGTATGGACCACGACGTGCCCGCCGGCCCCTACCGGAATCCACCACAGGTCCACGTGATGCCCGGTCATGGCTGCGCGGGCCGCGTGGTCGGGCACCAGGACGGGGACTCCATATTTGTAGGATAGGGCTCCCATACCGCCCGCTCCAGAGCCTGGTGCGCCGACTTTGGAACCCTGCCACCCCAGCGTTCTTTTGGGCAGGGAGCCAGGCGCGGCGGGCAGCTCGGAAAGTGGTGGGCCCTGCCGGGATCGAACCGACGACACCCGCGGTGTAAACGCGGTGCTCTACCAGCTGAGCTAAAGGCCCGTGCCCAGAGGCCGCCGAGTGGGCGCGATCTGGTGCAGCAAGAAGTGTAACAACCCCAAGCTGCGGCTCAGGACCGGCCGCGAGACGCGTCGAGCTTCGTCTGCTCGGCCGCGTACAGCGCCGCCCCCACGATCCCGGCGTTGTTCTGCAGCGCCGCGACCTCGACCTTCGCCCGCAGATCCTTGATCTCGGGGAGGAAGTCCTCGCTGCGCTTGGAGATCCCACCGCCGATGATGAACAGCTCTGGGGACTGCAGCCGCTCGACGTGCTTGAGGAACCGGTTCAACAGCTGGCCGTATTCATCCCAGGGCATATCGGCCCGTTCACGAGCCGCCGCGGAGGCCTTCTTCTCGGCCACCTCGCCCTCGAACTCCAGGTGGCCCATCTCGCTGTTGGGGACCAGCACGCCGTCGTGCACCAGGGCCGACCCGATGCCGGTGCCCAGGGTGATCGTCATGACCGTGCCCTCGAGCCCCTTGCCGGCACCGTAGCGCGCCTCGGCGAGACCGGCGCCGTCGGCGTCGTTGAGCGTGTGGATCTGACCGGGGAGGTGGCGCAGCAGCTTCGCGGCATCGGTGTTGATCCAGGACTCATCGATGTTCGCCGCGGAGAGCACGATGTTCTTGTCCACGATCGCCGGGAACAGCACGCCTACCGAGAGCTCCTCCAGCGCCGGTGCCTTCTCCCGGCTGAGCAGCTCGTCGAGGATCTGCCCGATCACCTCGGCCACCGCCTCCGGGGTCGCCGGTTTCGGAGTGGGGATGCGGTACCGGTCACCGGTCAGGGTGCCCTTGTGCAGGTTCACCAGACCGCCCTTGATGCCGGTGCCGCCCACATCGATGCCGATGGCCCGTTTGGGAAGATCGCTGATGGTCTCGCTGGCGGAGCCGAGGGCCTGGGCAGCCAGGGGCTGCTCGTGGGAAGAGCTCATAGTGATGCAGTATCTCCGTGCTGTGGGGGAGGGGACCGGACTCAGGCGCCTGAGGGCAGCGTGAGGATCTCGGCGCCGTCATCGGTGACGACCAGAGTGTGCTCGAACTGCGCGGTGCGCTTCCGGTCGCGGGTCACGGCCGTCCAGCCGTCCTCCCACATGTCCCAGTGGCGCGTGCCCAGGGTGAGCATCGGTTCGATGGTGAACACCATTCCCGGCTCCATCAGGCGCGCGTGGTCCGGTGCTGCATCGAAGTGCGGGATCACCAGGCCGGTGTGGAACGCCTTGCCCACGCCGTGGCCGATGAACTCGCGTACGACACCATAGCCGAAGCGTTTCGCGTAGGACTCGATGGCGCGACCGATCACGTTGATCGGGCGGCCAGGCTTCACCGCTCGGATGGCGCGCATCATGGCTTCTTCGGTGCGCTCCACCAGCAGCCGGGTCTCCTCGTCGACCTCGCCGACGAAGAAGGTGCGGTTGTGATCCCCATGCACGCCGTCGATGTATGCGGTGATGTCGAGGTTCACGATGTCCCCCTCGGCGAGCACCGTGGAATCCGGGATGCCGTGGCAGATCACCTCGTTGACCGAGGTGCAGATCGCTTTGGGGAATCCACGGTAGGACAGGCAGGACGGGTAGGCCCCGCGGTCGGTGAGGTACTTATGCGCGTAGGCGTCCAGCTCCTCGGTGGTGACCCCGGGGCGGATCAGCGCGGCGGTGGCGACCATGGCATCGGCGGCGAGCTGGGCGGCCCGGCGGATCCGTTCCACGGTGGCGGCGTCGTAGACGTCCTCGCCGGTGTACTCCGGCGGTGCCTCGAGACCTACGTAGTTGGGCCGTTCGATATGCGCCGGGACCGGACGCTGCGGGGACACCGTGCCCTTGGTGAGCGTGCCCACCGGGGCACGGGAAGACAGGGGGGTGGACTGCGGGGTAGCCATGGCATTCATCCTATCGGTCCGCGGGTTCAGGGCGCCGGGGGCGCAGCTGCAGCGCCAGCGCGACCACCGCGATGCCCACGATCACCCTGATCGCCACCGGCAGCGAGGAGCCCTGGGTCATCACCCCGATGGCCGGAGACAGGCTCAGCATCACCGCGCGCATCGCCCAGCTGATCCAGGTCACGCCGCTGTGCGCCGGCAGCCCCGGTACCCGGTCCGCCCGCGCGAAGGCCAGCGGGACGGTCACGGCGCAGCCCAGGCCTGCCAGCGCGAGCCCCACCAGGGTCAGCGCGGCTCCGGGGGCCCAGGCGGCACCGAGCAGCCCGAGGATCACCGCCGAGAGGCTCAGGATCAGCGAACCCCGTTCCCCGAGCCGGTCGATCACCCGGTCCCCGAACATCCTGCCGATGAACTGGGCGCTGAGCAGCACGGTGAGTCCGACGCCGGCCGAGGCGGGGTCCATGCCGCGCTCGCTCGAGAGCAGCACAGCGGACCAGTTGTTGCCGACATCCTCCACCGAGATTCCGGCCAGCGCGATCAGCGCCAACGGGAGCAGGATCTTCATCGTGGACCACCCGGAGGGTCTCACCGGGGTCTGCGCGTCCTCCGGCTCCGCTTCGGGTTCAGGCATGAACGCCCTGGCCGCGAGGGTCATCGCCAGCACACAGACCAGCGACCAGGCCGCCATATGGACCACCAGCGGCACGCCGAGGACCGCGGCCAGGATCCCGACGGCGCCGCCGAGCGCCGCGCCGATGCTCCACCCGGCATGCATCGAGTTCAGCAGCGACCGTCGATACGCGGCCTGGACGCGCAGCCCCTGACTGTTCTGCGCCACGTCCACGGCGGCATCACCGAAACCGGTGACCAGCAGACCCACCACCACCACCCAGGGATTCCCCAGCGCCACCCCGGCGGCTGCGAGGGTCAGCCCGCCGCCCATCCAGAGCGTGCCGAAGCTCGCGGTGCGCGCGACCCCGAGCCAGCGGTTGAGCACACCTGGCATGTGCAGCGCCAGCGCGCCGCCCAGTCCGAAGCCCACCACCACCAGTCCGAAGATGGCGGGGCTGAGGCCCAGCGCGTCCTTGACCTCGGCATAACGGGCCAGCAGCGAAGCCGGCAGGGCGCCGTTGGTGGCGAAGGCGGCCATGGTCGCGACCCGGCTGCCCCGCAGAGAGGCGGCGCCGCGCCGTCGTCGACCGGAGACCGAGGCGGTCGAAGGTGAGGGGTTCGCGTGCATGAGCAGAAGTGTGACATGCCTCGGTGGCGGCGGAACCGGCGATCGCCGAGGCCCAAGACCCGCCGGTCGAGGCGGGGGCGTATTCTGGGGCCATGAGCACCGAATACTGGTTCAATCTCCGCACCGGCGAAGTCGAGGAGGGCGCGCAGTCCTCCTGGAGTCAGCTGCTAGGCCCGTATCCCACCCGCGAGGCCGCCTCCGAGGCGCTCAAGCGTGTGAAGGAGAACAACGAGGCCTGGGAGGACGAAGAGTCCAGCGAGCATTGGGACGACGACGGCGGTCACGACCGCAAGCCCACCAGCTGAGCCTCAGCCCTCGAAGCTGTGCTCCGGGGCCGGGAAGGCGCCGGCGCTGACGTCCTCGCGGTACGCCGCGGCCGCCTGCCCGACCACTTCGCGCAGGTTCGCGTACTGCTTCACGAAGCGCGGCACCCGCCCGGAGCCCAGGCCCAGCATGTCCTGCCAGACCAGCACCTGACCCGTGGTGCCGCTGCCGGCGCCGATCCCGATGGTGGGTACGCGCAGCGCCCGGTCCACCTGGGTGGCCAGCTCTGCGGGCACCATCTCCATGAGCACGCAGAACGCGCCAGCGGCCTCCAGGGCCAGGGCATCATCGATCAGTGCCTGCGCGGTGTCTCCACGGCCCTGGACCCGGTAGCCGCCCAGGGCGTGCTCGGCCTGCGGGGTGAAGCCGATGTGAGCGATCACAGGAATCCCGGCGGCGACCATGGCGCGAACATGCTCGGCCATCGCGGCGTCGCCCTCGATCTTCACCGCCTGGGCCCCGGCCTCCTTCATGAACCGCACCCCGGTGGCCACCGCATGCGCCGGGGACGCCTCGTAGCTGCCGAAGGGCAGGTCGGCGACGACCAGCGGACGCTTTGCGCCGTTGACCACGGACCGAGTGAAGACCAGCATCTCGTCCACCGTGATCGGCAACGTGGAGGAATGCCCCATCATGACGCTGGAGGCGGAGTCGCCCACCAGGAGCAGCTCGATCCCCGCCTCGTCGAAGATCGACGCGATCTGCGCGTCGTAGGCGGTCAACATGGAGAATTTCTGGCCGGCATCCTTGAACTGCTGAAGGTGCACGGTGCGGACCCGTTTCGGGCTGATCGGTTCTGACATGTGATCAGGCTACCCAATCCCGCGCGGACCAAAGCTGGGGATCGAGTGAGTTGGGTAGAGTGGTCCCGGCGACACCCACTGCATTTCAGGAGGCTTCAACGTATGGATCGACAGCAGGAATTCGTACTGCGCACCATCGAGGAGCGCGACGTCCGCTTCGTGCGCCTCTGGTTCACCGACGTGGTGGGCTCGCTGAAGTCTGTGGCGCTGGCCCCGGCCGAGGTCGAAGGGGTCTTCAACGAGGGGCTCGGCTTCGACGGCTCCTCGATCGAGGGCCTCTCCCGGGTCTTCGAATCCGACATGCTGCTGCGCCCGGACCCCTCCTCCTTCCAGATCCTGCCCTGGCGCGGTGAGGAAGAACCGACCTCGCGGATGTTCTGCGACATCCTGACCCCCGATCAGGAACCCGCCGCCGGGGACCCGCGCAACGTGCTGCGCCGCCAGCTCGACGTCGCCGGGGAGATGGGCTTCACCTGTTACACCCACCCCGAGGTCGAGTTCTACGTGCTCGAGTCCCAGGACCTCAACTCCGACGGCGAGCCGATCCCGGTGGACCGGGCCGGCTACTTCGACCACGTCACCGGAAGCGTCAGCCAGGACTTCCGTCGGCACACGGTGAACATGCTCGAAGCCGTGGGCATCTCGGTGGAGTTCAGCCACCACGAGGCAGGTCCGGGCCAGAACGAGATCGACCTGCGCTACGCCGATGCGCTGACCACCGCGGATAACATCATGACCTTCCGCACCGTGATCAAAGAGGTCGCGATCATGCAGGGCAAGTACGCCAGCTTCATGCCCAAGCCGTTCACCGAGCACCCGGGCTCCGGGATGCACACCCACTTCGGGCTCTTCGAGGGCGACACCAACGCCTTCTTCGCGCCGAACACCGAATACAACCTCTCCACCACCGCCCGGCAGTTCATCGCCGGGATCCTGCGCCACGCCCCGGAGTTCACCGCGGTGACCAACCAGTTCGTGAACTCCTATAAGCGTCTCTGGGGTGGGGGAGAGGCCCCGTCCCACGTCTCCTGGGGCCACAACAATCGCTCGGCGCTGGTCCGGGTGCCGCTGTACAAGCCGACCAAGGGCGGCTCCGCGCGCGTGGAGTTCCGCGGGATCGACTCCGGCGCGAACCCCTACCTGGGCTACGCCGCCGTGCTGGGTGCCGGGCTCAAGGGCATCCGCGAGGGCTACGAGCTGATGGAACCGGTGGGCGAGGACGTGTGGTCCTTGACCACCTCCGAGCGCAAGGCGCTGGGCATCAAGCCGCTGCCGGGCACCCTGCATGAGGCGCTGCGCCAGATGGAAGACTCTGAGCTGATGGCCGAGATCCTCGGCGAGCAGGTGTTGGAGAACTTCCTGCGCAATAAGCAGCAGGAGTGGGACGAGTATCGGGTGAACGTCTCGCCCTTCGAGATCAAACGGTACCTCGGCCTGATCTGATCGTGGCTGACTCTGCGCTGACCCGCCGGCAGCTCATCGCTGCCGGCTTCCAAGAGCTGGAGCGTGCCTCCGGGTTCTTCGCCGACGAGCATCTCGCCGGACTGGACCCGCAGGTGCTGCTGAAGACCCTGCACTATGCGCCGAACCCGGATCAGGCGCTGCTGCTGCTGATCCGGCTGGTGGAACGTGCCGGGGAGGTCTGTGACCTCTTCCAGGTCGTCACCGACGGGGTCTACCTGCGCGCGGTCCCGCTGGTCCGGCTGCTCGGCGCCTCCCAGGCGCTGGGCGAGTTCCTGGTCCGCCGCCCAGAGAACCGCGATCTGTTGTTCGAGATCGCCGACACCCTGGAGGCGGATCGGGACGAGCACCAGCACAACCATGCCCCCGACGACGCCGCGGCCAGCGCCGTCCCAGGGGTCACCGAACCCGAGGTGCTGCGCACCCGGCTGATGGAATCCGTGCACGCCGACGCCTCGGCGGAGCTGCCCACCGCAGCGCTGGACTCCGAGTTCACCGCCAAGGCGGCGGGAGTCGCGCTGCGCCGGGCCTACCGGCGTGAACTGACCTCCCTGGCGCTGCGCGATCTCAGCGCCGCGGATCCTGCGGCCTATCAGCCGCTGGTCTCGAGACAACTCTCGGACCTGGCCGGGGCTGCCATCGACGCGGCGCTGGCGGTCAGCCGGGCCGAGCTGACCGACCGCAACGGGCGCACCGCGGCGGTCGTGGAGCTGGCCGTGATCGGGATGGGCAAATGCGGCGCCCGCGAGTTGAACTACATCTCGGACGTGGACGTGATCTTCGTCCACCGCGCCTCCGCGGAGATCGACACCGCCGCGGCACGCAACACTGCGGTGGCCATGGCCTCAGGGATCTCCAAGGTCATCAACGGCTCCGGTCCCGAGCCCGGTCTCTGGGAGATCGACGCGAACCTGCGCCCCGAGGGCCGCGAGGGAGATCTCTCCCGCACCCTGGAATCCCACCTGGAGTACTACAAGCGCTGGGCCCATGGCTGGGAGTTCCAGGCGCTGCTCAAGGCCCGGCCCATCGCCGGCAGCCGCAGTCTGGGACGGGACTACATCGAGGCGATCTGGCCGCAGGTGTGGACCTCCTCGGCGCAGGAGAACTTCGTGGAGAACGTCCAGCGGATGCGCCGCCGGGTCTTTGACAACATCCCCGCCGATGAGGTGGACCGGGAGATCAAGCTCGGCCGCGGCGGGCTGCGCGACATCGAGTTCACCGTCCAGCTGCTGCAGCTGGTCCACGGCCGGGTCGATGAGTCGCTGCGGGTGCGCGATTCACTGACCGCGATCGAGCTGCTCGAAGCTGGAGAATACGTGGCCCGGGCTGACCGGGACGCGATGTCACGCTGCTACCGGATGCTGCGCCTCTACGAGCACCGGATCCAGATGAGCAACATGCGTCGGACCCACCTGATGCCGGTGAAGCCCGATGAGATCCGTGCGCTGGCCCAGGCGGTGCACCCGCCGAACCGGCGTCGTCGTCCCTCCGGGGAGGAGGTGCTCACCCAGTGGCGCGAGATCGCCAAGGAGGTCGCCAGCTTCCATGAGCGGATCTTCTACCGCCCGCTGCTCTCCACCACCGCGGTGCTCTCCGACGAGGAGGTCCGGCTCACCGCCAAGGCCGCCCAGGACCGGCTCGCCGCGCTGGGCTATCACGACCCGGCCGGGGCGATGCGGCACATCTCGGCACTGACCTCGGGATTGTCCCGGCGCGCGAAGCTGCAGCGCCGGATCCTGCCGATGATGCTGGGCTGGTTCGGCGAAGGCGTGGACCCCGACGGCGGACTGCTGGCCTTCCGCCGGCTCAGCGAGTCACTGGGCCAGAGCCCCTGGTACCTGACCATGCTGCGCGACTCCTCGGTGGCCGCAGAGCGACTCTGCCTGGTGCTCTCAGGGTCGCGGTTCATCTCCGACATGCTGGAACACTCCCCGGAGTCCACCAAGTGGCTCGGGGACAACGCGGCGCTGGCCCCGCTCAGCTATGAGGCGCTCTGGAAAGAGATCAGCAATAAGATCACGCGGCACAAGGGTGACCTTGAGGCCGCCATGCGGCTGACCCGCCTGGTGCGCCAGCGCGAGACCCTGCGGGTCGCGATCGGTGACGCTGTGGGGCTGCTGGAGATCTCTGAGGTCGGGACCGCACTCTCTGACGTGGACCGCGCCGCGACCCTCGGGGCGATGCGCGTGGCCGAGTCCGAGGTCTGGCAGGCCGAGGGCCGCCACGCCGACCTTGCGGTGATCGCCATGGGCCGTCAGGGCGGACGGGAGATCGGTTACGGCTCCGATATGGATGCCATGTTCGTCCACAACCTCGCCGAGGGCGGTGATCCGACGCTCGCCGACGCGCAGGCACAGAAGCTGGCCATGCGGATCAGCACCCAGCTCTCCAAACCGCTCAAACCAGCGATCCGCGGGGAGTTCCCGCTCAAGCTCGACGCCGATCTGCGGCCCGAGGGCAAGCAGGGACCGCTCTCCCGGTCCCTGGACTCCTACCGCGAGTACTACCGTCGCTGGATGGATGTCTGGGAGCGTCAGGCGCTGCTGCGCGCCCGGCCGATCGGCGGCGACGATGAGCTGCTCGACGGGTTCATGGAGCTCGCCGACTCGGTGCGCTACGGCGCGCCGCCGAGCACCTCACAGATCCGGGAGATCCGCCGGATCAAGGCCCGGGTGGAGTCCGAACGGCTGCCGCGCGGAGCGGACCCGTCCCGGCACGTGAAGCTGGGCCGCGGTGGTCTCAGCGACGTGGAATGGCTGGTCCAGCTCTTCCAGCTCCAGCACGCCCACTCGATGCCGCGGCTGCGGACCAGCTCCACGCTGATCGCGCTCGACGCGATGGTCGACGAGCAGCTGATCAGCCCGCTCGACGCCGAACAGCTCACCGAGGCCTGGAAGCTATGCACCCGGGTGCGCTCCGCGACCACGGTGTGGAGCGGCAAGACCGCCGACGTGCTCCCCTCGGCGCGCGAGATCTGGACGCTGTTGCACGCTGGTGCGGGTTCCCGCCCGGCGGCAGCGCGGACTTCGAAGACCACTACCTGCGCACCACCCGGCGCTGCCGGCAGGTGTATGAGCGGCTGTTCTACGACGAGGTCTAGGCTGCTCCTGCCTCCACGCCTCCTCAGGCGGACATGGCCAGCATCAAGACGAACCCGGTGAGGGCTCCCCATCCAGCGGACTCATCTGAGCGCGACCCGTTTCGCACCGCCGAAGCCGTCACCACAGCACGGCCCGCGCGCCGAACGCCAAGGTCACGAGGCAGGCCACGGTCTCGAACCTCAGACTCCGGAGTGGGCGGTCGTCTGGATGTTGATCGGCCGGCGTCGTTGATGCGCTGACCGTGTACCCTCCGTGGGCTTCACAGCGCCGCCGCCTGCTGGACCCGGTCTTCTTCCCGAAGTCGCCGATGCGGGAGAAGTCCCAGGGCACATTCCGGAACGAGACCCAGAATCACCATGAGACCGCCGGGGGCTCCCCTCGGTGGGGCCCTTGGAGGCGCTGCAGTGGTGGTCGACTGGTTCATGTCTCGGGTCTCAGTCGCAAAGGGCGCCTCCGGCCAGCTCCAGTGAAGAGTGGGGCTGAGCGGAATGATTCTTCCACGAGGGGCAGAAGCGAGCACCCGTCGGGATGCAACGTGGGCGCAACTCGGATGTGACTACAGTCACGAGAAGAGGCCGCGTGAACAGAAGCCCGCTCCGAGAAGCCGGCATGGTCCATACGCACACCCGACTATTTCTCAGGCATCGGCCCGGGAACAGGCGGCAGCCTCAGTCTCGACCCGGACCTCCAGAAGAAGTCCCGCCACCACCCAGGAGTCATCATGAGCCATGTCAGCGCTTCCTCCACCACTACGGACTCGCACACTCCACCAGCCCACGAAACCACGATGAGGGCAGCGGTCGTCTAGGCCTTCGGCCAGGACCTCGCCATCAAAGAGATGGCCATTCCCGAGCCAGGGCCGGGACAGGCCCTGGTCAAGCTGATCTCCTCGGGCGTCTGCCACACCGACCTGCATGCCGCCGAGGGCGACTGGCCGGTCAAGCCCAGTCCGCCGTTCATCCCCGGGCATGAAGGTGTGGGCACCGTGGAGAAGCTTGGTGAGGGGGTCACCGAGCTCTCGGTGGGGCAGCTGGTGGGCAATGCCTGGCTGTGGAGTGCCTGCGGAACCTGCGAATACTGCCGAACCGGGTGGGAAACGCTGTGCGAGTCTCAGAGCAACGGGGGATACAGCGTCGACGGATCGTTCGGCGAGTACATGATCGTCGACGCCAAGTACGCCCCCCTCATCCCCGAGGGTTCTGACCCCTACGAGGTCGGACCTGTGCTCTGCGCCGGCGTGACCGTATACAAAGGGTTGAAGCAGACAGAGGTCCGCCCCGGCCAGTGGGTGGTGATCTCGGGCATCGGCGGTCTGGGCCACATCGCTGTCCAGTACGCGGTGGCCATGGGCATGCGAGTCGTCGCGGTGGACATCGCTGACGACAAGCTGGCCCTGGCCAAGCAGCACGGGGCCGAGATCGTGGTCAACGCCATGGTGGCGGATCCGGCCATCGAGATACAGGAGAAGACCGGCGGGACCCACGGCGTCCTGGTCACCGCCGTGCACCCCAAGGCATTCGGCCAGGCCATCGCCATGACTCGACGCGGCGGAACCATCGTGTTCAACGGTCTGCCCCCGGGAGAATTTCCCGCTCCGATCTTCGACATCGTGCTGAAGGGGCTGACCATCCGCGGATCGATCGTGGGTACCCGCCAGGACATGGTGGAAGCCTTGGAGTTCTACGCCCAGGGAAAGATCCATCCCACGTACAGCCGCCGTCCACTCGAGGACATCAACGCGGTTCTCGACGAGATGCAGCACGCCAAGATTGAGGGGCGCGTGGTGGTGGACTACAGCGCCACCCCGCAGCGCTGACCGAAGCCAGACCCGTGGACGGTCGAAAGTGCCGCCCGTGAATAATACGAAAGCAAATACGAGCGTTGGAGAACAAATATGATGCATTATGAGTCATCGGACGCGAAATACATGGAGAATATCAAGGAAAAATACCCGAAAGGATTCGAGGCTTTCGCGGCGTTCGACGGCGCCGTATTTTCCGAGAACGACCATGTATTGTCCAAAAAAACCCGCGAACTCATTGCGATCGCAGTAGCGACCACTACCCAGTGTCCTCATTGCGTCGAGATCCACTCCAGGGGTGCGTATAAGGCTGGGGCGTCCGAGGAGGAGATCTCCGAAGCCGTCATGGTCTCCGCAGCGCTTCGTGCAGGTGGCGCGGTGACGCACGGTTGGATGGCGATGAAGTTCTTCCAGGATGAGGCCAACAGTGGGTGAGGTGCCTTCCTGGTCCGCTCTCGCTTCTCGAGGGCCCGCCCACTGATGAGGCTCGCAGGCGGACCGAATGTCACCGAGGCATGAAGTTCCGCCTGGCGAGAGTCCCCGGAGCCCTGCCTCGGCTGATCTCCGGGGACCGACGGCCCTCCGGGCTGTCCTCTGTTCGAGATTCCACTATCTGGACGCTCATCCGACGAATGACGGGTGCTTGTGCAGACGCGAAGCAGCACCGCGGCAGCACCGCGCGAGAACGACGCGGGGCATACCGCCGAACCCGGAGTGCATTCGCGGTTCGGGTCTGTCCGGCGCAGGGGGCCGAGACCGCCGGCGAGCCAGCTGTGGATATGCGGCCCCGACCTTCCCCAGGAGATCGGCTCGCTTTCGCTGCCGTGCGTCACTGCCGGAAGAACTGGTCAGCGACGTTGAGTCTGTCCTGCTCACCTGTCGCAGAGGCCGGATGCAACGGTGATCGAGGAACCAGGGCAACCGGTGCGATGGATCGGCCCACGATGGACCGAAGACCCAGGCTGCCTCATGCAACACGACGGCCCAGACCGGCCGGGGAAGCCTGAGACTAACCCAGCCGGCCGGGCTGATGTCAGACTCAGACTGCGAGCTTGGCGATCAGGGCCTGGGCGGTCTCTGCGGAGGACTGAGGGTTCTGACCGGTGATCAGCAGGCCGTCCTCAACAACGTAGGAGCTCCAGTCCTCACCCTTGGAGTACCTGCCACCGAGCCTGGTGAGCTCGTCCTGCACGAGGAAGGGCACGACGTCGACCAGGTCGACCCCGGCCTCCTCGGTGTTGGTGAAGCCGGTGACCAGCTTTGCCTGCACCAGGGGAGTGCCGTCTTCGTTAGTGGCGTGGCGCAGCACACCCGGGGCGTGACAGACCAGCCCCACGGGCTTGTCGGCGCGAAGCGTGGTCTCGATCAGACGGATCGAGGCGGGGTCCTCGGCGAGGTCCCAGAGTGGGCCATGGCCGCCCGGGTAGAACACGGTGTCGTAGTCGGAGGCGGAGACGGTGTCCAGGCGCAGGGTCTCGGCCAGGGCGGCAGTGGCCTCAGCGTCGTCCTCGAACCGGTGGGTGTCATCGGTCTGGAAGTCCGGCACGTTGCTTGCAGGATCGAGTGGCGGCTGGCCGCCCTGCGGGGAGGCCAGGGTGATCTCATAACCGGCTTCCTTGAACCGGTAATACGGGGCGGCGAGCTCTTCGAGCCAGAACCCGGTCTTCTTGCCGGTGTCGCCGAGCTCGTCGTGGGAGGTGAGAACGATCAGGACCTTCATGGGGAACTCCTTGAAATAGACGGTCTTACGGTGGTGAGGAGGTGGTGCCGCGCGCGGTCAAAGGACGCGCAGCGACCTGGGTTCAGCGGTCAGGCGACCTGCGAACGGGTGTGCTGGGAGACGCTCACGCTGGGTGCGAGCAGCTCCAGGGTGCGGTGCTGGACTGCTTCCTCAGGAGCCAGGTTCACCAGCATGAGCTCATCGGCCTGGACCTCCTCAGCGAAGGCATCCAGCCAGGAGACGACCTCCTCCTGATTCCCGACAGCGGCCCGGGAGAGCATGCTCAGCACCTGCTGGCCGGCAGGGTGGTCGCGCAGCATCACCACATCCTCATCGGTGATCGCCCGGTTGCGGCCCAGGTGGTTCTTGATCCACGCGTTCTCGGCCAGGGTCTTCTGCTCCCTGGCGATCTCGGCGTCGTCGTGGGCGATCACGTTGGCCGCGGCGATGAAGTGCGGCTGCGCGTCCGGACCCAGCAGCGAATGGGTCGCGTCGAAATGCTCGCGGTAGATGTGGGCCGCCTGGTTCAGCATCTGCGGGGCGAAGTGTGAGGCGAACGCATAGGGCAGGCCCAGCTGCGCCGCGAGCTGGGCGCCGAAGAGCGAGGACCCCAGGATGTAGAGCGGGACGTCGGTGCCCGAGCCCGGGTACGCGTTGACCCCGGGGATCCGGCTGTGACCGGTGAGGTAGCCGCTGAGCTCCATCACATCGGCCTGGAAGCGGTCGGCCTCGGTGCCGTCGCGGCGCAGTGCGCGCATGGTCGGGCCGTCGGTGCCGGGCGCACGGCCAAGGCCCAGGTCGATCCGGTCGGGGTAGAGCGTCGCGAGGGTGCCGAACTGCTCGGCGATCATCAGCGGGGCATGGTTGGGAAGCATGATGCCGCCCGAGCCGACCCGCACGTTCTGGGTCGCGGCCGCCACATGCTGGATCAGCAGGGCCGTGGCGCTGGAAGCGATATTGGGCATGTTGTGGTGCTCGGCGAACCAGATGCGCGTATAGCCCAGCTTGTCTGCGGTCTTGGCGAGCCGGACGCTGCGAGCGATGCCGTCGGCGATGGTCTCGGGCGGGCGGACGAACGCGAGGTCAAGGAGGGACAGCGGGCGCGAAGCGGTGTTGGGCATATTGGATGCAACAGCCAGGGGGAGTGTTCTCATTCCGCGACGTGAGCACCGGCACGGGTTCGATCCGAGCCATTTGGCCGGACACGGTGAAATTTGGTTGACGCATTGAACCAAAATGATATGTTCGAATTGCTTTGCTGATGCAGAACCAGACGACGCAGACGATCCCATTTCCTCCGTCTGGAATGCCGGAACAGTTCGATCTCTCTCGTCGAGCATTCGATCTGGAGAGGAGGAGTCACGCCGTGGAGACAGTCGATCAATCAGCCTCGGAGAGTCAGCACCCGGCGCGATCTTTCGGCGTCTCTCTGGCAGCAGGCTCGTTGCTTCTTACCGTATTGACCTACGGGTTCCTGATCTGGTCAAACTGTGAGACCGCCGGCATCGCCACGTTTCTGGGGGACGTGAGGAGCTTCCATACCGCCGAGGGGTGCTAGACCCTCAGTCCGGTGAGACCGAAGCAGGTCTGGGATCGAGGAGTCCCCGGGTGCCGCCCAGCTGCACCTCGCCACGTAAGATCAGGGCTGTGAGCCCCAGGACCACTCCCGTGAGCAGCGTCATCGCCGACGACTCCGAGATGGCCTCCGGCAAGGACTGGACGAAGAGTCCCAGCACCACGGTGTGGACGAAGACGTCGACCACATCCAGCGGTCCTGGCCTTGTCACAAAGAGCAGTCTGGCGAGCAGCGTCCGGTCAGGTCAGCGGCTTGCGGGCTACCGTGAGGCCATGGCTCTCATCAACAGCAACGGGCTGGCACACGTCCGGCTCACCGTCACCGATATCGCGCGTTCCAAAGCGTTCTACGACCAGGTCTTCGGCTGGCCCGCCGTGGTGGACACCTCGGCACATGCCCACGATCCAGCGGTTCGGGCCTCCCAGGAGCAGTTCTACGGCGGAGTGATCTACCAGACGCCCCAGGGGACGCTGGTCGGTCTGCGTCCGGTGGGGGAGACCTCGTTCGATGCCCAGACCACCGGACTCGATCACCTGAGCTTCGCGGTCGACTCTCGAGATGCGCTGCAAGACGCGGCGCAGGCTCTCACCGGCGCGGGCATTGAACACGGAGAGATCAACGATCTCCGTGATGCCGGGCTCGCGATCCTCTCCTTCCAGGACCCCGACGGCATCAACCTGGAGCTCACCGCGCCCCTGGGCTGATGTGGTCCAGCCCTGAACCGTGCCAGCCCTGAACCATGCTGGCCCTGACACAGCGGTCCCAGATACAGCTGCGGCCCCGCACCGATTCTCCGGTGCGGGGCCGCAGCTGTTGAAGCTCGGTGTGAGATCAGACCGAGTAGTACAGCTCGAACTCATAGGGGTTCAGCCGCAGGTTCAGCGGGGCGATCTCTTCTTCACGCTTGTACTCGACCCAGGCCTTGACCAGGTCCTCGGTGAAGACTCCACCCTCGAGCAGGAACTCGTGGTCGGCCTCCAGAGCCAGCAGCGCCTCTTCCAACGAGCCGGGAGCCTTCTGGATGCTGGCAGCCTCTTCGGCGGGCAGCTCGTAGAGGTCCTTGTCGATCGGGTCTGCGGGCTCGATCCGGTTGCGGATTCCGTCCAGGCCGGCCATCAGCTGTGCGGAGAAGGCCAGGTAGGGGTTGGAGGAGGGATCCGGTGCGCGGAACTCCAGGCGCTTGGCCTTCGGGTTCGCCCCGGTGATCGGGATGCGGATCGCGGCCGAGCGGTTGCCCTGCGAGTAGACCATGTTGACCGGAGCCTCATAGCCCTTGACCAGGCGCTTATAGGAGTTCACCGTGGGGTTGGTGAAGGCCAGCACGGCCGAGGCGTGCTTGAGCAGACCGCCGATGTACCAGCGGGCGGTGTCGGAGAGGTTCGCGTAGCCCTTCTCATCGAAGAACAGCGGGCTGCCATCGGTCCACAGCGACTGGTGGCAGTGCATGCCGGAGCCGTTCTCGCCGAAGATCGGCTTCGGCATGAAGGTGGCCGACTTGCCGAACTGATCCGCGGTGTTCTTCACGATGTACTTGAACTTCATCAGGTCATCGGCAGCGTGGGTCAACGTGTTGAACTTGTAGTTGATCTCCTGCTGACCGGGGCCACCGACCTCGTGGTGGGAGCGCTCGACCTCCAGGCCGACGGCGTCGAGCGCCACGCAGATCGCGTCGCGCAGGTCCGCGCTCTTGTCCTGGGGGCTGACCGGGAAGTATCCGCCCTTGGTGGCCATCTTGTGACCGAGGTTTCCGCCGGGAATCTCCTCGGAGGACTGCCAGGAGGCCTCATCAGAGTCCAGGGAGTAGAAGGACGCATCCGGGCTGGACTGCCACTTCACATCGTCGAAGAGGAAGAACTCGGCTTCGGCGGCGAAGAATGCGGTGTCGGCGATGCCTGAGGCCTCGAGGTACTCCTCGGCCTTCTGTGCCACGCCGCGGGGATCACGGGCGTAGGGTTCGCCGGTGCGCGGGTTGACGATCGAGAACGTCATGACCAGGGTCTTCTCCACGCGGTACTCATCGAGGTACGCGGTGGTCACATCGGGGATGAGCTGCATATCGGACTCGGCGATGCCCTGGAACCCTCGGATGGAAGAGCCGTCGAAGAGCTGTCCGTTCTCGAAGAAGTCAAGGTCAACGGTCTTAGCCGGGAGGTTGAAGTGGTGCTGAAGGCCAGGAAGGTCGGTGAAGCGGACGTCGACGAAGACGACATCCTCTTTCTCAATGAACTTCAGAACTTCGTCAGGGCTTGTGAACATACGTCCGTGCTCCTCGTCAGGTGGCTGGGCTTGCGTGCGTAACTGGGGTGAACGCTCGGTCCCACGCTATGGGCCGGGCGTTTCCCGGCCATCACGCAAATGTTTCCGTCATGTAACTTAAGTTGCTCATGGGCCTGTGACAAGGCGTCCCCGGTCGGAGGAATAGACTGACCAGGGCCGTGCTCGTACGGCCACATGTCAAGCATCACTCTCTCATATCCGAAGCAGAAGGAGATCTGTGGCGAAGAACGACGGCGCACCCCCTGGCGGCTCCGCGGCGGGTGCCGGAGGACCTCGATGGGCCGGGCAACAGCTGGGTCTGCCGGAGTCAGGCCCCGGCAGCATGGCGCCCTGGAGTCGACGCATCTTCGCCCTGTTCATCGACTGGGGGATTGCCACTTTGATCTCGATGGCCTTCTTCGGCGGCGAGGAGCTGATGACCCTGGGCATCTTCGTGGCCATCCACGTCATCTTGATCGGACTGCTCGGCGTGACCATCGGCAAGCGGCTGATGCGGATCCAGGTGGTCCGCGGCCAGAGCCTGCCGGGCCCGCTCTGGTCCACGGTCCGCACGCTGCTGCTGCTGCTGATCCTTCCGGTCATCCTCATCGGGACCGACGGTCGCGGCGCCCATGATCGGGCAGCCGGCACCGTCCAGCTGCGCATGTGAGCGCCCCCGGACCCGCAAGGGTCAGTCGACTCAGCGGACGCCCGGGCCGCGGCCTGGCGGTGATCTGCGCCAGCGCGCTCAGCACCCAGTCCGGCGCCGCCGTCGGCTCGCTCGCCTTCAGCGGCCTCACTCCGGTCGGGGTGGTCGCGGCTCGCCAGCTGGTGGCCGCCACCGTCCTGCTGGCGATCGCCCGGCCTCGGTTCTGGCGCTTCACCGGCAGCCAGTGGTCCCCGGTGCTGCTGCTGGCCCTGTTCTTCGCCGGCATGAACACCGCACTCTACGCCGCCCTGGACCGGGTGGGGCTGGGCACCGCGGTGACCATCGAGTTCCTCGGTCCGCTCGCCGTCGCCGTACTCTCCTCCCGGCGCCCCCGCGACGGACTGTGCGCCCTGATGGCCCTGACCGGAGTGGTGCTGCTGACTCGCCCGGGACCCACCAGCGACCTATTGGGCCTGGGCTTCGCGGTGCTCGCGGCGGGCTGCTGGGCCGGGTACATCCTGACCAATCGCGTGGTGGGCCAGCGCCTGGAGGGGGTCCAGGGCGTCGCGGTCGGCACCGCCATCTCGGCGCTGGGACTGCTGCCGGTCGCCGCGGTGATCGTCTGGCATCTGCAGCCGCCGCTGGAGGCGTTCCTCTTCGCCGCCGTCGCCGGAGTCCTGGCTTCTGCGGTCCCGTACTCGCTGGATCTCATCGTGCTGCGCCACATCTCTCCGGTGGTGTTCGGTCTAGGGATGTCTCTGCACCCGCTCTTCGCGGCGCTGATCGGGGCGGGCTTCCTGGCCCAGCAGCTGCCGCTGATCGCCTGGACGGGCATCCTGCTGGTGGTGTTGAGCAATGCGCTCACGCTCAGCGGCCCGCTCCGGCGGCCCCCGCCCCGCGGTGCAGCCGGTCCAGGTCCCTCCCGGTGATCAGACGTTTACAGGCCCTACCCTTGAAACCCTCTATTGCAGGCTGTAGCCTGTATTCATGTTCGTCGTCACTGCTGATCAGCGCCGCAGCACCGAAACCGGGGAACGGGTCGATGCGCTGCTCGCGGAGCTCACACCCTGGAGTGTTCGCTGGCAGAAACAGATCGCGCTGCCGCTGGAGCGCACCGTGGGCGATGAGGTGCAGATCCTGCTGAGCAGCGCCGAGGCGGCGGTGGATCTCGCGCTGGCGCTATGCCGCACCGAACAGTGGGCCGTGGGCATCGGGGCCGGCACCGTGACGCACCCGTTGGGTGCCAGCGCTCGGGCCAGCTCCGGGAGTGCGTTCATCCAGGCCCGGTATGCCGTGGAGCGAGCCCGCAGTCAGGCCGAACCGGTCCCGCTGGTGGTCCAGGGGGATCACAAGGAAGCTGCCGCGGCCGCCACCTCGGTGCTGCAGCTGCTCGGCGGGGTGGTGCGACGACGCGCGGACACCGGCTGGGAGGTCAGCGACCTGACCGCACAGGGGCACAGCCGAGCGCAGATCGCCGTCGAGCTGGGAATCACCGTGTCAGCGGTCAGTCAGCGGGCGCGCTCTGCGATGCTGGAGGAGGAGCGACGCAGCCGACCTGTCGTGGCAGCCCTGATCTCAGCCGCCGCTGGCGAAGGCAGCTGGAAGATCGACCCTGCTCAGGACCAAGAAGGTGGACACCTATGACATGGCTTGCAATCTCGGCGGTGGTGCTGCTGGCCCTGGGCCTCTCGGCATTTCTGGGCGCGCTCCTGGTGGGCTGGCTGCTGCGCCGGGTGGAGCCCGAGGGCTACGGTCCTGGCATCCTGCGTGGAGGGACCTGGATCGGGATCCTGGAGAGGCTGGCGATCACGGGTGCGGTCTTCGGCGGCTATCCCGAGGCGATCGCGGTGGTCCTGGCGGTCAAGGGTCTCGGCCGCTACCCAGAGCTGCGCGCCTGGCAGGCCGACCAGCGCGCGAAGGCCACCGAACGATTCATCATCGGTACCCTGGCCAGCTATATCTGGTCCGGTGCGCTGGGCCTGATCGGTCTGGCCGTGATCGGCGCGATCAGCTGAGCTGCTCGCGTCGGCCGGTCAGCGATTTCGCGCCGGCTCCAGGCTCCACACTCTGGGTCAGCCGGCGGTCGATCGCGCGAGCCAGCTCGTCAGTGGCCCAGGGTGCGCGGTGCAGATTCAGCGCGGGTTCGAACAGCTCCGCCTCCAGCAGCACGATTCCGTATCGGGCGGAATCGACCACATCGATCCTGCCGTAGAGCGGGGTCTCGGTTCCAGTCGTTCGGGCCGCGGCGGCCAGGGTGCGCTCACCGAACCTGATCTCGGCGGCGGAGGCCTGGACCAGCTGCGGATCCTCCAGGTAGGTGCCGCCGCGCAGACCTCCGCCGCGGGCCAGCAGCGCACCCTTGGAGATCGCATGCGTGTGGTGCCCATCGATGAAGTACAGCGCCTTCTCCCGTCCCTGACTCAGCTCCGGGATCTCGGGCTGGACCATCACGGTGAGGCCGCGGGCCAGGATCCGTTCGCCAAGGGTGAGCGCCGCGGCCGAGTCCGCGCGCAGCAGCTCGGTGTCGAAGGCGCCGGCGGAGATGCTGGGCTTGATCACCACCCAGTCCTCGCCGTGCTCGGCCAGCCCGCGACGCAGCGCGGCGTCGTCCTCGGCCCAGCTGGTGGGCACGCTGGCGAGCCCTTCAGTCTCGAGCTCGCGCAGGTAGACCTTGTCCAGGTTCCAGCGGATCAGCGCGGGACTGTTGAGCACCGGGACCTGCGCCGCTGCGCGCTCCAGCCAGGCCAGGAAATCCTGCGGTCTGGAGGAGTAGTCCCAGGGGGTGCGGACGACCAGCAGGTCATACTCCCGTCCCGGCTCCCAGTGGTGCCAGATGACCGGCTCAGCCGCGATGTCACACCGCTGCAGCGCCGCGATCAGCGGATCGGTGTCCCGGTCAGGGGCCTTCGAGTAGTCATCGGTCACCACGATCCCGACCCGTCGCGGCCGCGGTGCGGGGACCAGGCTGTGTTCGGGAAGCCAACGGAAGCGTTCGACGACGATCAGCTCATCATCGCCCAGGCCGGGTCCCTGGGTCTCGCCGTCCGCGATCTCGCCGGTGCTGCGCCAGAAATCCTCATGAACCTCGCGCCAGGCCGCCACGGAGGCGTAGCCCTCACCCTCGCCGCGGGCCACCTCCTGGGAGATCTCTCCCAGCGGCACCAGAGCCACCTCCATCACCTCGACGACGCCCAGGCTCTCCTCCTGGACACCCAGGAGTCGTTGGAGCCCAGGTCTCGGCAGCGGCTCGGCCTCGGCGAGGTAGCTGCGATGCAGGCTGGTGGTCATGGTCTTGACCCCGGTGATGACCGCGCCGGTGAGACGCGCGCGCAGCTCCCCGAAGGCCAAGTCCATCGGGGGCAGCGCGTCGATCTGCTCTGCGGTCAGCATCGGTGCAGGTGTCACGGCTTCATCCGGCCGGTGCGCTGGTAGTTCTCGTGCCAGCTCAGTGCCTCGCCCAGCAGGTGCGGGGTGTGCCGGCCGCGCTGGTTCTGCGCCACCGCCCGGTCGAAGTAGTCCTGCAGCAGGTCCTGGTAGTCCGGGTGGGCGCAGTTGCGGATGATCCTGCGGGCGCGGGCCGCGGGGGAGAGGCCGCGCAGGTCCGCCAGGCCTCGTTCGGTGACCAGGATCTGGGTGTCGTGCTCGGTGTGGTCGATGTGGCTGGCGAAGGGGACGATCGAGGAGATCGCGCCGGCCTTGGCCATCGAGCCGGAGACGAAGAAGTTGAGGTAGGCGTTGCGGGCGAAGTCCCCGGAGCCGCCGATGCCGTTGATGATGGAGCTGCCCATCACATGGGTGGAGTTCACGTTGCCATAGATGTCCGCCTCCACCATCCCGTTGATCGAGATCACTCCGAGCCGACGGATGGCCTCCGGGTGGTTGGAGACCTCCTGGGTGCGCAGCAGGATCCGGCCCTTGTACTCTCCGGCGCGGGCGTTGAACTGTTCGGCGCGTTCGGCGGAGAGCGAGAAGGAGGTCGCGGAGACCGCGGTCAGCTTGCCGGTGTCGATCAGGTCGAGCATGCCGTCCTGGATGACCTCGGTATAGGCCAGCAGGTCCTCGAACTCGCTGTGCGCCAGCTCGGCCATCACCGCGTTGGCGACATTGCCGATGCCGGACTGCAGCGGCAGCAGGTTCTTGGGCAGCCGGCCCTGCTCGATCTCGTAGCGCAGGAAGTCCACCACGTGGGAGGCCATGGCCTTGGACTGCTCGTCGGCGGGCTTGAAGGGCAGGTTCCGATCCGGCGCGTCGGTCTCGACCACCGCGACCACCTTCTCCGGGTCCACGCGCAGGTAGGGATCCCCGATGCGTTGGAGCGGGTCGGTGAGCTGCAGCGGTCGGCGCTCCGGGGGCAGCTTGGTGCCGTAGTAGATGTCGTGGAAGCCCTCGTAGGCCCGCGGGTGCCAGTCGTTGACCTCCAGGATGACCTTGTCCGCCAGCTGCAGCCAGGTCTTGTTGTTGCCCACCGAGCTGCCCGGGATCAGCAGTCCGTTGGGGAGGATCGCGGCGACCTCGATGACCGCGACGTTGAGCTTGCCGTAGAAGCCGAACCAGGCCTGCTGGGCGGAGTGGCTCAGGTGGGTGTCGATGTAATCGGTCTCGCCGGTGTTGATCGCCTCACGCATGGTCGGGTCCGACTGGAAGGGCAGCCGTCTGCGCACCGCGCGGGCCTCGGCGAGCACGCCGTCGAGCTCGGGCGCGGTCGACGCCCCGGTCCAGAGGTCGATGCCGAAGTCCTCGCCGCGAGCGTGGGCGTCCTTGGCCCGCTCGGCCAGGGCCGCAGGGACCGCTTTCGGGTACCCGGCACCGGTGAAGCCGCTCATCCCGACCCGGTCGCCGTCGTGGATCCAGCGGGCGGCCTCAGCGGCGGTGGTGACCTTGGTGGCCAGCGTGGGGCAGGTGATTCGACTCGAAACAGCGCTCATTCAACCCAGCCTAGGCGAACAGAGACCCTGCCGGGATCCGCAGCGCTGGCGCTACGCTGGGTGACACGAGGCCGGTCGACCCGCACCTCAGCCCCAGCTCAAGACGGAGGACGCACCATGAACGGATTCGTGCCCTATCCGGTCCGAGACACCTACCGACTGATCGAGCCGGGCCCCACGGTGTTGATCTCGACCTCCGACGGCGTCCGCGACAACATCATGACCAACGCGTTCAACATGCCGGTCCGCCACGACGGGATCCTGGCGGTGATCGTGGGCACCTGGGATGCCAGCTTCGCGACGCTGCAGGCCACCCGGCAGTGCGTGATCGGCATTCCCGGTGCCGATCTGATGCGCACCACGGTGCAGGTGGGGAACTGTTCCGGAGAGGACCTGGACAAGTGGGACCACTTCGGGCTGACCCGGGTGCCAGGAGTCAGCGTGGCTGCGCCGCTGATCGGGGAGTGTGTGGCCAATATCGAGTGCAAGGTCGAGGACGACTCCCTGGTGGAGGACTACTCGCTGTGGCTGCTGCGCACCACGGCCGCCTGGATCCGGCCCGATGCGGCGCCCACCCCGGAGTTCCACCACCGGGGCAACGGGACCTTCTCCACCAATGGTGAGCTGCATGACCTCAGCGATGAGATGACGAAGTGGAAGTACTTCACGAACTAGGGGTTCCGGACCGCGCGGCGCGGCGCTGGGCCGGAAGTCTCTAGCGCTCCTCGAGGCCCCAGGGCGATCCGTAGCCGAGCGGCGCCTCGGCCGCCAGCAGCTCCAGGAACGGCCGGGAGTCGAAGGCCTCCGGGCCCAGGACGCCGCTGCCCTGCCAGGTCCCCTTCGACAGCAGCTCCAACGCGATCACCGGGTTCACCGCCGTCTGCCACACCACGGCCTGCGAGCCGTACTCGGCCATCGACCACTGGTTGTCCACCACATGGTAGAGGTACACCGCCCGGGGTTCACCGTCCCTGCCGAGTCCGGTCACATACAGACCTGCGCAGGTCTTTCCCGTCATGCGATCGCCCAGGGTGGCGGGATCGGGCAGCGCCGCGGCGACGACGTCGCGTGGGGCCACCGGCACCCCCTTCACCATCAGCGGCTCGGTGGAGTCGAGACCGAGCTTGTGCAGGGTCTTGAGCACGTCGATGAACTCGTCGCCGAGCCCATACTTGAAGGTCACCTTCCGGGCCTTGGTCCAACGGGGCATCAGGATCACCTCCTCGTGCTCCACGTTGACGCACTCCACCTCTCCGATCCCCTCGGGGAAGTGGAAGACCTCGGTCTCGCTGAAGGGCTCGGTGGTGTACCAGCCGGTCTCGCGCTCAAAGATCACCGGTGGGTTCAGGCATTCCTCGATCGTGGTCCAGATCGAGAAGGACGGCGCGAAGGCCGGCTCGCCGTCGGCCCCCGCCACGACCAGATTCGCCCCGTCGCGCACGCCGAGCTCCTCGATCGAGGAGAACAGCTCATCCTCGGCGTAGCGGGCGAAGACGTCGGAGAGTCCAGGCTCGACGCCCATGCCCACCAGGGCCAGCCGACCGGCCTGCTCCCACTGCGGGGCCAGGGCGAACTGTTCGTCGCCCAGCATCACCCCGGTCTTGGAGTATGGCTGCTCCGGGTGCCGGATCGAGAGGCTCATCGCCATATCGAGGTAGGTCGCCCCCGCGGCGAAGCAGCCGTTGAAGATCGGCATCACGAACCGCGGATCCACCGCGTTGAGCACATGGGTGATCTGGTGCTTCCGCATGACCTCGGCCACCGCTTCTGCCGAGGAGGCATCCACCTGCTCGGCCACCAGCCGATCGTCCTCGAGGGAGTCCACCAGGGCCTGCGGCCGTGAGGGATCGTAGTCGGCGATCACCAGCCGGTCGAAGAATCTGCGGCGAACGGCGATCCGGACGGCGGCGGATCCCACGCCGCCGGCTCCGATGATGAGAATGCGCATCAGGTCAAGCCTCCATCGATCGAACGTGGGCGTGCATCGGTCGCATCGGGGGAGTCGGGCACGAGCACGGCGGTCTCGGCGTTCAGGCTCTCCCCGCGGAAGAACGGCAGCGACCCGGAACGGGTCCGCCAGAGCAGCATCAGCACCAGGCCAAGGGCCAGCGAGCCGATGCCGACGACGAAGGTGCCGCCCACGCCGAGGAGCACGCTGTATCCGTAGTCGACGTCGGCCATGTCGATCGCTGACCTGATGAACGCCGCGCTCAGGATCAATGCGCCCAGCAGCGGGAGCAGGAAGCGGAAGACGAAGTTGTGGCCCGAGGTGAACAGCTCCCGGCGGAAGTACCAGACGCAGGCGTACCCGGTGATGGCGTAGTAGAAGGCGATCGCCAATCCCAGGGACAGGATGGAGTCGGCCAGGATGTTCTCGCTGACCAGGGTCATCACCACATAGAACCCGATCCCGGACACCCCCATGACCAGCGTGGAGAAGGACGGGGTCTTGAAACGCGGGTGCACCGTGCTGAACCGGTTCGGCAGCGCCCGGTACACCGCCATGGAGAGGGTGCCCCGGGCGGTGGGCAGGATGGTGGTCTGGGTGGAGGAGACCGCAGAGACGAGCACCGCCACCACGAGCAGCCATGCGGCGGGGCCGAGGACGACATCCTTCAGAGCGAAGAACACGTCCTCCGCGTTTCCCTCGTTTCCCAGGCCGACCCCCGCTTCGCCCACTCCGGCGTACATCATGGCGGCCACGGTCACTCCCACATAGGTGATCAGCAGCAGCACCGTGGAGATCAGGGCGGCCAGTCCCGGGATCCGACGGGCATCGCGGGTCTCCTCGTTCAGCGCCAGGCAGGCGTCCCAGCCCCAGTAGATGAACAGGGCCAGCAGCACCGCCTCGGTGAATCCGGCGACGCTCTCGAAGGCGAAGGGGTTGAACCAGTCCAGGGACGGTGAGGTGGCGTTCTCGGCGGTCCCGTCGGCGATCCCGATCAGTGCGAACACCACGAAGAGGCCCAGTGCGAGGTACTGGATCCCCAGGAGGACGTTCTGCAGCTTGGCGCCGATCTCGACCCCGCGGTAGCTGATGTAGGTCATGGCGGCGATGAAGAACACCCCGGTGGCGGTGACCACCAGGGAGTTCTCGGCGAGGGAACCGTCGCCGATCAGGAGCCAGAGGTAGATCCCGGCGATCTGCGCCAGGTTGGCCAGCACGATGATGCCAGCGACCGCCACCCCCCAGCCGGCCATCCAACCCACCCACGGGCCGAAGGCCTTCGTGGCCCAGGTGAAGGAGGTTCCGCAGTCGGGAATCTCTCGGTTGAGCTCTCGGTAGGCGAAGGCGATGAACAACATCGGGATGAACGCCAGGATGAACGCGATGGGCGCCTGAGCCCCGACCGCGAGGACCACGAATCCCAGGGAGGCTGCGAGCGAATAGACCGGGGCGGTGGAGGCGAGTCCGATGACCACCGATCCCCAGACGCCGAGCGTGCCGGCGGAGAGACCCTTGCCCGCACCCGGCGCGCGCCAGAGGGATTCTTCCCGAGAGCTGCCTGGCTCATGGTGTTCCTCCGATCCCCGGCCGGGTCAGCGTCAAGGACCCGGTGTGGTGTGATGCGCGCCACTATACCGACTAGTCGGTTTTTTGATAGGCCCTAGAATCGCTGTCATGGGCCATGCTCCGAGCACCGTTCACCGGCTGATCACCGCGTACCAGGACATCCTGGTGTCCGAGGGGGAACGCAGCGCCACCCTTGAGGCCATCGCTGCGCGCGCAGGGGTCTCCAAGGGCGGGCTGACCTATCACTTCAGATCCAAGGATGAGCTGGCGGCAGCGCTGTTCGAGCGGCTGCAGAGCCTGGTGGAGGCCGATCTGGCGGTGATGCGGTCGGACCCCTCGCGGGCCGCGGACTACTACATCAGAAGCTCGCTCGAGGTGGAGAGCCCGCTGGAACGCTGCAATATGGCGGTCACACGGCTGGCGCAGGGATCGCATCCGGAAGCCAACGAACTCCTCGCCAGGTGCCGGACCCAATGGTTCGAGGTGCTGATGGACGCGGTCGGCCACGAGGACATGGTCCACCTGGTGATGCTGCTCGGTGATGGGATCTACTTCAACGCCTCGCTCACCGGCACCGGCGCCATGCCCGAGGAGACCGATCCGGCCACGATCGACCGGATCGTCCGCCTGATCGGCACCATCCGCTACTGAGCGCTTGGTGCCGCGCGGCTCTCAGTGCCTGCCGACCCCAGGGTCCGCTGACTTCAGTGCGTGCCGACCTCAGGGTCCGCTGACTTCAGTGCCTGCCGACCTCGCGGGCTGCCGTCACGGCGGCCTCCGCCCCGTCGGACCAGACGGCTCCGTGACCTGGGAGCAGGTGGTCGGCCTCGGTGAGTGCGATGGCGTCCAGGGAGCTGATCGCCTGCGCAGTGTCCTTGGTGGCGGCCCCGGCGACGATCTGCGGACCGGTCTGCCCGGTGTAGGGGTCCAGGGTGACCAGGGCGTCCCCGGTGAAGACCGCCCTGCGGTCAGGGAAGTGCAGGATGCAGTGTCCGTCGGTGTGTCCCGGGGTGTGCACCGGCACAGGGAATCCCGGAACCTCCAGCACCGATCCGGCCGTCATCAGCTGCACGCCATGGACGCCCTTGACGGTCAGCGCGCCGGAGCCCACCATTCGTCCCAGCAGCGGAAGCGACTGCGGGTGGCCCAGCGGGTAGAGCAGCCGATTGCGCTCGGTGACGTAGCGATACGGCCTCGTGGCCAGCTCTGCGTCCTCGTGGTGGATGATCACGGGAATGCCCAGGCTCTGCTGCGCGCGCAGCGCAAAGCCCAGGTGATCGAAGTGTCCATGCGTCAGCACCAGTGCCTTCACCTCATAGGGCATCCGCTGGCGCGTCTTGAGCACCTCCATGACCTCGTGCCACATTCGGGGCAGTCCGGCGTCGATCAGGGTGATGCCGTCCTCGGCCTCGACGACGTAGCAGTTCACATTCGCCTGCGACACGAGATGGATGCCAGGGGCGACGCCGTATTCGATCATGTGCTGCGGTTCCGTTCCGTGAGGGGTTTCGTCAATCCTGGTTCTCCACACGGCGGTTGGTCAAGCGTGACCCGGGCTGAGCTTTCAGCAGACCGTCAGCGGCGCTTCCGGACCAGCGTCCAGGTGTGTCCCTCGTCCACTTCGTGACTGAGCTGGTCCAGGGCCATCTTCGCGATCGCGAGACCCCTGCCTGACTCCGCCAGCTCGTCGGGGAGCTCGGCCTCATTGAGGGCGATGGTGACCGGCGCTGCGTCGTCCTTGAACCGGGCTGAAAGGGCCTCCTTGTCGATGCTCATGTCTGCCGTGACGGTCACCTCCGCGCCCCCGGCACATCTGCCGTGGGTGACGATATTGGTGGCGATCTCGCTGACCGCGAGGGAGAACAACGTGCGGTCCTCCAGGGAGAGCTCTCCGGCTGCCGTGAAGAGGTTCTGCAGCGCGTCGAGCACCTGGTCCACGAAGCCAAGTTCCGCGACGCCGGTCAAGGTGGCCCGGGTGCTGCCGTCACTCATCGCCGAATGCCGCCTCGACGGTGGGGTGGTCCCGCAGCACGCGATCGAGGCTGGTCAGCTTCAGGACGCTCTGCACCGACTCGCTGGCGGCGGCGAGCCGCAGATCACCCTCGGCGAGCCGGGCGGCCTTCAACCCGCCGATCAGCGCGCCCAGACCGGAGGAATCGATGAAATCCGTCTGGCCCAGGTCGACCACGATGCGCGGATTCCCCTCCTCGATGAGCTTTCGCATCGCCTGTTTGAGCCGGGGTGCGGCCGAGGCGGTGAGCCGGCCTTCCGGGCGCACGACCGCATACCGTGCATGGGTGGTGACATTGAGATTCATGATGCTCCTTCTGCCTCTTCGGCATGTGCTGCGGGTCCCTTATAGCGCAGGGCTTGGATGATGATGCTCAGCGCGGCCAGCGAGTAGGCCACCCACACGGTGTTCACCAGGGTGCCGGTGCCGTCCGCGGTGCCGATCAGCACCCGGATGATGCCGGTGATGAGCGCGATAATCAACACCGCGATCGCGGTGAGCTGGGGCCAGACCTCGCGCAGCGGCAGCGTGCCGCCCACTCGACCGTCCTTACGGGTGACCACGAAGCTCAGTGGCTTCTTGAAGACCACGTTCGCGACAGAGGAGGTACAGGCGCGGATCCAGACCGGGAAGAGCGCCAGCGAGTACTGCTGGCCTCGCCAGGTGCGGATTCCTCGGGCCACGATCAGGAAGAGCAGCTGGTTGATCAGGAAGTATGGCAGGAATCGGGCGAAGAAGTCCCCGCTCCACGCGGTCACCGGCATCACCCCGAACATCAGATAGATCACCGGAGCGCAGAGGTAGACGATCGCGGCGAAGCCAGCGAGGTAGCTCCACATCGTGCCGAAGTACATCAGTCGCTGACCGGTTGAGAGTCCCCGCTTGACCAGTGGGTTGTCGCGCAGGAACACCTGCATCGTGCCCTGGGCCCAGCGCAGCCGCTGTTTGAGCATCGTCTGCAGGTCCTCCGGGGCGAGTCCTCGGGCGAGGATCTCGTGGTGGTAGACGCTGCGCCAACCCATGCTGTGGAGCTGCATCGCGGTGGCCATGTCCTCGGTCACCGAGATGGTGGCCAACGGCTGGATCGGTTGGGCCTCGTCGGGGCGGTCCACGCGCAGTGCGTCCACCAGCGCGGCGACAGATTTCACCGCGGCCAATGGGGAAAGCTCTCGGGTGGCGAGTGCGTCCAGGCCCACCTGATCGATGACCACTGTGCCCAGTTCTGAGTCGCGCTGAACCGGGATCGACTGGATGGCGGCGAGGTCCTCGGCCATCAGGTCCAGGTCGTTCTTCACCAGCAGGCGGGATGCCTCGGTGATCTGTCCCTGCAGGCGATAGGTGACATCGGCGATGGGCTCCCCGGCAGAGACCTCGGCACGGGCCCGAGAGACCTCGACCCGCAGATCCTTCAGAGCGGCGTGCAGAGCTGGTATTGGCTGATTGCGCCGGGCTTCGCGGGAGAGCAGCCTCTCGGCCGCGCGCAAGGTCCGTTGCGTAGAGTCCTGGAGTCCCCGAACGTAGCCCACGATGCCGAGCTGCATCAGCGCCTCGCGCCGCAGTACGGCATTGGATCCGCAGAAGAAGGCGGCGTTCCAGCCGTCCTTGCCCTGCTGGATCGGTCCGTAGAACAGCGGTGCCTGGCTGCCCAGAGGATCTTCCTCGTCCACATTGATGAACCACTGCGGGGTCTGGACCAGAGCGACCTGCTCATCGTCGGCGAAGTAGCCCAGCGTGCGGTGCAGGATCAGAGGATCTGGAATCTGATCGGCGTCGAGGATCAGCAGGAACTCGCCCTCGGTCTCGAACAGCGCGTTATTGAGGTTTCCGGCCTTGGCATGGCGAGGCTTGTCGGTCCAGTCCGCGGAACGCGTGATGTAGCCCAGCCCCTCGGCCTGGGCGGCGGCCGCCATCTCCGGGCGGTCGCCGTCGTCGAGGACGAAGGTCTGGTGTGGATAGGCGATGTTCTTTGCCGCCCGTGCCGTGGCCATGACCATCGCGATGGGCTCGTTGTAGGTGGTGATGAAGACGTCCACGGTGCCTGTGGGGGGGGGGAGACTCCGGGCCCGATCGTTCCTTGGCCCGCCACATGGTGGCGGCGAAGAGGAAGGTGTCGATCAGGCTGTAAGTCTCGGCGATCACCAGCGGCACCGCGATCCACCAGGCTTCCCAGTTGAGGGACTCCATCCAGCGCCAGGTGAGGTAGTTGATCCCGGTGAGCACGGCGAGGACGGCGAAGACCCGAATCAGGATGAGCCGTCGAGTCAAGAGTCTCTCCTGACCACGACCACGGTGACATCATCAGGAGCCTTCGCGCGCCCCGCACGACGCAGAGCTTCCTGAACGGCTCCGTCGAGTCCGTATCGGGAGATGATCTCTGCTACCTGTTCGAAAGGAGCCTCGAGGTCGAGAAGGTCCAGCAGCCCGTCGCTGCAGCTCATGAGTGAATCCCCGGGTTCGAGCTGCACCGAATCCAGGCTGTGCGGCTCGCCGATGCCCATGGCAAGGGGCAGCCCAGTGGAGTTCAGGTGTTCCCAGGTGCCGTCTGCGCGTAGGACGAAGCTCAGGCTGTGTCCGCCGTCCACGTAGCTGACCCGACCCGTTCCGGTGTCGAGCTCGGCGCAGAAGAGCGTGACGAACATATTCAGATCGCCAATATCCTGTTCGAGGAGCGAATCGATCTCGGCGACGGTGGCGAGCAGCGATCGTTCCGGAGCGGTTCGCATGGAGGCCCGCACGGCAGAGGCGATGATGCCGGCCCCAGTGCCTTTGCCCATGACATCAGCCAGGGTGATGCGGAGGCGGTCCCCCCGCAGCGTGACGTCATGGAAATCTCCGGAGACGGCGCCCGCCGGAGCGGAGCCGGCTGTGACGGTGAATCCGGCAGGCTGGGGGAGGTCCCGCGGAGTGAGCGCGCGCTGCACGACAGCCGCGTGGTCCAGCTCCTGCTGCTGGGCGAGCTCCGTCTGGACCCAGAGCGCGAGATCCTTCAGAAGGTTGCGCTGGTCAGCATCTAGTGTCCGTGGCTGAGTATCAAGCATGCACAGAGTGCCCACGTGTTCGCCACCAGGTGCTTGGAGAGGGTGTCCGGCGTAGAACCTCAGGTGTGGGTCCCCCAGGACGAAGGGATTCGCGGCGTACGCCGCATGCTGTGACGCGTCCTCGATCACCAGCGTGTCCGTCTGGCTGATTGCAACGTCGCAGAAAGCATCTCGGCGTGACACATCGGCCCGCCCAAGACCAATCTCTGACTTGCGCCAGAGGCGGTCGCGATCGATCAGCGTCACGCTGACCATGGGCACATTGAAGATCTGCTGAGCCAGTCGGGTGATCCGGTCCACTCGTTCGTCCGGCGGAGTGTCAAGGATGTTCAGTGCGTCGAGTGCGCGTTGTCGACGCTCTTCGTCCGTCATGTTCAGTTCTCCTCAAGCTTATGTGCAGTATCTGCTTGAGATCACCCTAATGCACAAGTGGGTGGGCCCTAAGGCCCACCCACCTGCGGTGTTGTCATCTTCAGGTCCTCAGAAGGACCGTTCAGATCAGCGTGCCGGGCGCGAGGAGCGTCCCGCTGCGCCTGCGCCGCTGCGACCCGAGGGGCGTCCGCCGCGGGCGGGTCCGCCCTGGCCGCCGCGGGACGGGCCGCCGGAGCCGCCGCGACCGCCGCGTGCCGGACCGCCGCCACGAGGGGAGGAGGTGCCGGGACGACGGCGAGGCTGCTGCTGCTGGACCGGGGCCCGCGGTGCGGGCTTCACGAACTCGGCGGTGGCACCGACCAGCTCGCTCACGGCATCGGACTCTGAGTTCACCCGGATCGGGTGCACGGCGATGGCCGCCTTGCGCAGCAGCGCCTGGGTGTCGCGGCGCTGCTCGGGGAGCATCACGGTGACCACGTCACCGGCGCTGCCGGCGCGGGCGGTGCGACCCGAGCGGTGCAGGTACGCCTTGTGCTCGGCCGGCGGATCAACGTGGACCACGAGCTCCACCGAGTCCACGTGCACGCCGCGGGCTGCGACGTCGGTGGCGACCAGGACCTTGATGTCGCCCTCGCCGAATGCGGCGAGATTGCGGTCGCGCTGGGACTGCGAGAGGTTGCCGTGCAGGTCCACCGCGGGGGTGCCCTGATCGGTGAGCTGCTTGGCCAGCTTCTTGGCCTGGTGCTTGGTGCGGGTGAAGAGGATGCGGCGTCCGGTGCCGGAGGCCAGCTGCTTCACCAGGTCGCGCTTATCGTCGTTGTGGACCTCGAAGACGTGGTGGGTCATCGCGGAGACGTGGGAGGTGGCCTCATCCACGGAGTGCATCACCTGGTTGTTCAGGAAGCGCTTGACCAGCTTGTCCACACCGTTGTCCAGGGTGGCGGAGAAGAACAGCCGCTGACCCTTGGAATCGGTCTTCTCCAGCAGCCGGGTGACCACCGGGAGGAAGCCGAGGTCGGCCATGTGATCGGCCTCGTCCAGCACGGTGATCTCCACCGATTCCAGGCTCAGGGCGCGCTGGTTCAGCAGGTCCTCGAGGCGGCCGGGGCAGGCTACGACGATGTCCACGCCGGACTTCAGGGCATTGATCTGGCGCGATGCGGTGACTCCGCCGAAGATGGTGGTGGTCTTGAGGTTGTACGAGGCCGCGAGGGGCTCGAGGACCGCGTTGATCTGGGTGGCCAGCTCGCGGGTCGGAGCCAGGACCAGGCCCAGCGGACGGCCCGGACGGCGGTTCTTTGCGGCGTTCTTCTCACCGAGGCGTGCGACCATCGGGATGGAGAAGGCGAGGGTCTTCCCGGAGCCGGTCTTGCCGCGGCCGAGGACGTCGCGTCCGCTCAGCGTGTCGGCCAGGGTCTGCTGCTGGATGGCGAATGCATCAATCTTGCCGTCTGCAGCGAGAGCGCGCACCAGCGGTGCGGGAACGTTGAGGTCGGCGAAGGTCTGGGTCTCAGAAATGGCGGGAGCCTTTCAGAAAGCGCCAGACACAGAGGAGGCAGGGGTATACCCGCCTGAGACTGGTCTGGCTTGGGGCGAAGGCATCGGTTGATGCACTCGGTCGCCGCGAGAAAATCACTGCTGAAACGTGGGCCGGTGGAAAACACGGCCCCGTTGATCAAGGCGTTCTTACGACGCGGGCACTCACACGAGGTGGGCACCAGAATCTCCACCCTACCCCATGGGCGGGCGGATCACTTGCCGCTGATCTGGCTGTAGTGCTCCAGCGCCTCCTCGCGCGAGGCCTTCAGGTCCACGATCGGGGTGGCGTAGTCGGGGGAGTTCAGCTCCGGGATCCAGGTGCTGACATAGGTGCCCTTGGGGTCGAAGCGCTCCCGCTGCCGCTCCGGGTTGAAGATCCGGAAGTAGGGCGCGGCGTCCATTCCGCAGCCGGCCACCCACTGCCAGTTTGCCGGGTTCGAGGCGGCATCGGCGTCGACCAGGGTGTCCCAGAACCAGGCCTCACCCTCGCGCCAGTCGATGCCCAGGTTCTTGATCAGCAGGCTCGCCGAGGCCATCCGTACCCGGTTGTGCATGTGTCCGGTCTCCCAGAGCTGCCGCTGCCCGGCATCCACCCAGGGGAACCCGGTCTCGCCCTTGGACCAGGCGCGGAAGTCTTCGGGCGCGTCGCGGCGCGACTTCCAGGGGTAGGCGTCGAACTGGGCGCGAAGATTGGTGTGCGGCAGCTGCGGGAAGTGGAAGAGCAGGTGCCAGCAGAACTCCCGCCAGCCGATCTCGGAGAGGAACTTGTCCACCGCCTCATCGGTCTGCTGATGCGCGGCGTGCCATACCTGGCGCGGGCTGAGCTGGCCGAAGCGCAGGTAGGGCGAGATCCGGGAGGTGCCGTCCCCGGCTGGGGTGTCCCGGGCGTCGTCGTAGTCCTCGACCTGGTGTTCCAGGAACTCGCGCAGCCGATCGTGGCCCCCGGCCTCGGTGGGGGTCCAGTTCTCACGCAGGCCCCCGGCCCAGTCCGGACGGGTGGGCAGCAGCTCCCACGCCTCGAGATCCCCGGCACCCTGTTCCAGGGTGGGAAGCGCCGCCTCGGCCTGGGCAAGCGTGCCCAGCGCAGCCGGACGCTCATGCGGGGCCCCAGGGTCGCGCACGCTGATCTGCTTCCAGAAGGGGGTGTAGACCTTATAGGGTCCGCCGGTGTTGGTCTGCACGGTCCAGGGCTCATGCAGCAGCGAGGCGTTGAAGCTCTCCACCTCGATGCCCAGCTCAGGCAGCGCGGCCTTGATCCCGGCGTCCACCGCGCGCTCGGGTCCGCCGTAGCGCCGCGACCACTGCACCTTCTCGGCGCCGAGCTCCTGGGCCAGGGCGGGCAGGATCACTGCGGGATCTCCGGCGCGCAGCAGCAGCGGGATGCCGAGCTCGGCAAGTTCTTCCCGCATCGACGCCAGCGCGTGATGCAGCCACCACTTCACCGCACCGCCCAGCGGACGCACCCCCGGGCTCACCTCATCGAGGACATAGAGTGCCAGGACATCGCCCGGATTCTGCGCGCGCTGACACGCGGTGAGCAGCGCTTCATGATCTGCGGTGCGCAGATCGTCGCGGAACCAGAGGAGCGTGCGGGTCATCAGTGCCCTTTCGGCGAAGCGGCGCCGCGCGAACGGCCGTCCTGGCTGGCACAGTAGCAGGAGTGCCCGATCATCCACTGGGCCGATGAAGGAGATGTCGATGGCCGAGGAGACGCGATCTGCCCAGGAGTCCGAGCGCTGGCTGGTGATCAAGGGACGACGCTGGCGCCGCACCGATCCGGCGCTTCCCGAGGAGCTGGTGGCCGCGTTGAAGTCACATCTGGGCCGTGGAAGGTCCGGGGTCGGGGCCGGGAAGAAGACCGACGACGCGGAGCGGGTGGCCGCCTCGCGGAGACGGGTCGGTCTCGCCAAGACCGGGCTGGGAGAGCGCGGCCCTTACTGGTGGGAGCTCCCCGAGGCCCGGCGGATCGCGGCGGCCGAGGATGCGCTGGCCGAGCTCGATGCGATGGATGACACAGATGAGAGTGCGTCTCAATAAATATATTGCAATATTCTTATATATCTGGTGTTCTGTTGTTGTGAGTGACAACCCGGCGCTGACCAGCGCGGCCCAGCTGTTCAAGGTTCTCGGTCATGAGTCGAGGCTCCGGTTGCTGTGCCTGATCGGAGCTTCCCCCAGGACCGTGAACGAGCTCGTGGAGCTGACCTCGATGTCTCAGCCGCTGGTCTCCCAGCACCTGCGCACGCTCAAGCAGGCGGGCCTGGTGCTCGCCGAGCGCCAAGGCCGGGAGATCGAGCACAGATTGGCCGACGAGCACGTCTCCCATGTCATCGCCGACGCCGTTGCCCACGTCCAGGAACCACTACCCCAAGAATCGGCGGGCGTGTCCGCCGGTGAGGAGCACCATCATGACTGAGCACCAGACCCACGAGCACCGCACCGCGGAGCACAAGCTCGAAGACCACACCCACGGCGAGAACTGTGGACACGAGGCCGTGGAGCACGGTGACCATGTGGACTACGTCCACGACGGCCACCGCCACGCCGCCCATGAGGACCACTACGACGAGCACTGAGCCGCTCGCGCACCGGAAGGGGAGCCCCCGACGAGGGGGCTCCCCTTTCCGCGCAGTCGGGTGCTACTGGCTGATCACATGCGGCTGAGCGACCTCTTTCAGTCCGGCCACGCCGAACTCCATGCCGAACCCGGACTCTCGGGCGCCGCCGAAGGGGATCCGAGGATCAACCGCGCCGTGCTTGTTGATCCAGGTGGTGCCGGCCACGAGTCGGGCCGCGACCTCGACCGCGCGGGCGGGGTCCGCTGACCAGACCGAGGAGCCCAGAGCCTCGTCCAGGGCGTTCGCCCACTCCACGGCCTGATCCAGGTCCGTGTACCGGATGATCGGCAGGGCCGGGCCGAACTGCTCCTCGATGACCAGGGGGTTCTGCGGGTCGATGTCGGCGACCAGGGTTGTCGGGTAGAAGTTCCCGGCGGCCTCCTGGTCGGGATCGCCGCCGAGCAGCACCCGCGCGCCGGAGTCCTTGGCCGCCCGCACCAGCCGGTCCACGATCTCCCACTGCGCCCGGTTCTGCAGCGGACCGAGCACATTCTGCTCTTCGAGCCCGATGCCCATCGGCATGGTCTTGGCCACCTCGATGAGCGCCTCACAGACCTCGTCATAGATCGCATCCGGCACGTAGAGCCGCTTCAGCGCCGCACAGGTCTGCCCGGTGTTGATGAACGCTCCCCAGAAGATCCCCTCGGCCAGAGCACGTGGGTCTGCGTCCTCAAGCACGATCCCGGCGTCGTTGCCGCCGAGCTCCATGGTCATCCGCTTCATGGTGTCCGAGGCGGCCTTCACGATGGACTTCCCGGTCTCGGTGGAGCCGGTGAACATGATCTTCGCGACATCAGGGTGCCGGGAGAGCCGGTCGCCGATATCACCGCGGCCCGGAACCGCGAGCAGGACATCTGCCGGCAGCGCAGAATTGAGCACCTCCACCAGCGCGAGCACGCTCAACGGGGTATACCCGCTGGGCTTGATCACCACGGTGTTGCCCATCCGCAGACTCGGCGCGATCTGCCAGATCGAGATCATCATCGGCCAGTTCCAGGGACCGATCGCCCCGACCACGCCCAGCGGACGGTAGTGCATGATGGCTCGGCCGGATTCGTCGTCGACGATCACCTCGGGCTCCAGGGTCAGATCGGCGGTGGTGCGCAGCCACGCCGCGCAGGCTCCCACCTCAAACCTGGCGTTCGGACCGTTCAGCGGTTTGCCCTGCTCCCGCGAGAGCAGTCGGGCGAGCTCTTCGGCGTGGGCCTCCACGGCGTCCGCGGCGGCATGCAGGGCCTGCCTGCGCGTGTCCTCGCCGCTGGCGGCCCAGCCCGGCTGCGCTGCAAGGGCGCGGGCGACCGCGGCGTCGAGGTCCTCGGCGGTGGCCTGAGGGGCGAAGCCCACCCGTTCGCCGGTGGCCGGATCGAGGATCTCACGCCCCGTTTCGGGATCCTGGATGCGGTCCAGAAGGTCAGTGGTCTGGGTGCTCATCGGGTGACTCCTTTGTCGGTGGGGGATGGTGCTGGGATCAGAATGGCCTCGTTCGCGCAGATCGAGATTGATTCAGCGTGCAGGGCTCTGTTGCCTGTCTGCACGCTTGGTCCTCTGCGCAGCAGGATCAGCGCCGTGACCGCCAGCAGGATCTCGAGGGCGGCCAGCCCGGAGGCCAGTGGCAGCAGCGCCTCGTGCAGCAGGCCCGGGCCGGATCCAGGTTCGACGACGGCGGCTTCGGTGCCTGCGGGCAGGCCGGTCCCCAGCGGGCCCGCGGCTGCATGGGCATGGTCGCCCAGCAGAGCCTGATCGGCGCCGGGTGTCCGGCTCACAGGGTCCGTGTGGCTCTGCTCGGTCCCGGCGATCAGCCAGAGGTGCAGCCCCAGCATGGCGGCATTCATCGCCGCGATCGTGAGCCAGGAGCGGGGACTGGGCGTCCGCCAGAGATGCCCGGCGCAGGGCAGGCAGATGATCGCCATCCCCGCCATCGCCAGGGCCGAGCCCAGGTGGTGCCCATGGGTGAGCATCAGCAGATGCAGCAGTCCGGAGAGGGCGGCGCCCGCGGCCGCCGTCCGACGAAGCAGGATCGTCATATGCATCGAACCCTTCCGAAACCTGTGTGAGATGTGTCATATTTATTGTTGAGCGTGCGCTCAACTATAAGGAGGATCACCATGGCTGACAAGACCTCAGACCCGCAGTCCCGCCACCCACTGACACCGCTCTCGGTCCCCGAGATCGAGGCGATGCGGGGTGTGCTGGAACGCGAATCCCTGCTCACCGATGCCACCCGCGTCTCCTACGTGACGCTGCGCGAACCCAGCAAGCAAGACGTCATCGCCTGGAGCCCCGGGGTTCGGCTGCCGCGTCAGGTGGCGCTGCTGCTCACGGACCTGAGCACGCTGACACTCACCGAGCTGGTGCTGGACCTGGACCGCGAGGCCATCGTGGAACGCCGTGAGGTCGACGCGGTGGAGAAGGGCTCGGCCCCGAGCTTCGACGAAGACCTCGCCGGCGCGGACCCGATCGTGAAGGCAGATCCGCGCTGGGTCGAGGCGGTCGCCAAGCGGGGTGTGACCGATCTGGACCAGGTCGTCGTCGTCGGGCTCTCCGCAGGGATCTTCGGCTATTCCGATGAGGTCGGGGTGCGCATGGTCCGCGCGCTGGCGTTCCGCCAGGACTACCCGAGCGACTCGGTATGGGCGCATCCGATCGACGGAGTCGTGGCCCACGTGGACCTGACCCATAAGAAGGTCCTGCGTGTGGTGGAGACCGAGGTGATGCATGTGCCCGAGGAGTCCGGTGACTACCTGGACCCCGCCGTTCGGGGGGAGTACCGCACCTCGCTGAAGCCGATCTCCATCACCCAGCCCGAGGGGGTCAGCTTCAGCCTCCAAGACGGCGTGCTGGCCTGGGAGAACTGGAAGGTCAGGGTCGGGTTCAACGGCCGCGAGGGTCTGACCCTGCACCAGCTGAGCTTCCACGATCGCGGCGTCGACCGGCCCATCCTCTACCGCGGCTCGGTCGCGGAGATGGTGGTCAACTATGGGGACCCCACACCCACCCACGCCTGGCAGAACTACTTCGACGTCGGTGAGTACCAGTTCGGTCGGCTCGCCAACGCCTTGGAGCTCGGCTGTGACTGCAAGGGGGAGATCACCTATGTGGACGCCGTCGTCGTCGATGACCACGGTCGGCCCAAGACGTTGCCCAATGCGATCTGCATCCACGAGGAGGACTACGGCATCCTCTGGAAGCACACCGACGACTTCTCGGGCACCAGCGAGGTGCGCCGCCAGCGCCGACTCGTGATCTCCTTCTTCGTCACGGTGGGCAACTACGACTACGGCTTCTACTGGTACCTCTACCTTGACGGCAAGATCGAGCTGGAGTCCAAGGCCACCGGAATCGTCTTCACCTCCGGCATGCCCTCGCCCGACTACCCCTACGCCACCGAACTGGCCCCGGGTCTGGGGGCACCCGTCCATCAACACCTCTTCAGCGCCCGGCTGGACATGACCGTGGATGGAATCAGGAACTCGATCGATGAGATCGACGCTGTCCAGGTGCCCACCAGCGAGGAGAACCCGTGGGGCAATGCTTTTACCCGCAGCGTCACCCGGCTGCGTTCGGAGAAGCAGGCGGTGCGCGACGCCAAGGGCTCGGTGGGGCGGGTCTGGCAGATCAGCAGCGCGGAGCAGACGAACCGGCTCGGAGCTCCCACCGCGTATCTGTTGCACCCTGAGGAGAGTCCCACGCTGCTGGCCGCCGAGGACTCCTCGATCCGGCGCCGCGCGGCCTTCGCCGGGCACCATCTGTGGGTGACCCAGCATCATCCCGACGAGCAGTTCCCAGCCGGCGACCAGGTGAATCTCAACCCAGGATTCGGCGGGCTGCCGAGCTACATCGAGCAGGATCGCTCGCTGGAGGGAGAAGACCTGGTGTTGTGGCACACCTTCGGGCTGACCCATTTCCCGCGGACCGAGGACTGGCCGATCATGCCGGTGGACTATGCAGGCTTCACGCTGACCCCCAACGGCTTCTTCGACCGCAACCCGACCCTGGACGTGCCCCCGGAGCCCTCCGGGCACTGCGCGGCGACCCCGGAGGGTTCCAGGACCGGTGATGCCGAAGGATCCGGCGGCGCCGAGGCATCCGGTGATGCCGAGGGATCCGGCGGCTGCGGCTGCGGCTGCAGCTGAACCGTTTCACCTGCGGGTCGGGCAGCTCTCAGGCGATGACCGCGGCATGGCCCGTTTCGGTGAGCCAGGGGGAGAGGCAGTGGCGGACCATCCGCCACTGCCGCTCCGCCGGGGACAGCGGCGTGCGCAGCGCGCATTCCACCTGCAGGCCGGTGATCAGCACCATGAGTACATCGGTGAGCTCCTCGAGCGGGACGGAGTCGATGAGCTCCTGGGCCTCTATCGCCTCGATGAGCAGGTCGGTGATCTGGCGGTGCCACCGAGCGCCGACCTCGGTCTGGAACCGACCGAGCTCAGGCTTCGATGATGCGCGGCCCCAGAAGTTGGCCACGATGAGGGCCTCACGTTCGGTCTCCTCGCCGACCGGCAGGATCTCTCGGAGCATGGCGATCAGAGCCCGCAGGCCGGCCAGCTCGCCGACCTGCTCGGTGATCCGGGTGTTCGTGCGATCGAAGATCAAGGTGAAGGCACGAAACACGACGTCGTCGAACCCGGTGAAGTAATGCCAGAGCGACCCGGTCGAGACTCCCAGCTCGGTGGCCACGGCCCGGGAGGTCGCCGCCTCCAGTCCATCTCGGTCAGCGATGCGCAGATAGGTCCGCACGATCTGCTGGCGGCGGTCTTCACGGTCGATCTTCTTCGGCATGAGCCGATTCTCCCGCATCACGCGAGCTCAGGCGGCCCGCGACCCCCCGACCAGACGCTGCCGGCGGTACACGCTCGGGGACTCGCCGTACTCGGCCTTGAACAGCCGGGAGAAGTGCGCGGCGTCATGGAGGCCCCAGCGGCCGGCGAGGCATGAGACGGTGCGCTGCGCGTGGAGCGGGTCGAGCAGGTCCCGGCGGATATGCTCCAGCCGACGGGCACGGATCCAGGCGGAGATCGTGTCGCCCTGCCCCGAGAAGATCGTGTAGAGGTAGCGCAGCGAGACGAAATGCGCGGCGGCGATAGAGGCCGGGGTCATCGTCTCATCGCTCAGGTGGTTCAGGATGTACTCGCGGATCTCCCGGTGGAGGCTGCCGGTGATGGAGCTGGGTTCCTCGCGGCGGCTGTCGAGCTCCTGGGCCAGCATGGTCACCATCAGGTCCAGTGCAGAATGGACCAGCCGAGCGCCATAGGCCCCTGGCAGCTGCTCGATGCTGTTGCAGAGCTCGACGAAGAACGGGTTGACCATTCGTCCGAATCCGCGGTCGTGGGAGAAGCAGGTGGCGGTGACCCCTGCGATCTGTTCTGCGGTGAGGTCCACCGGCTCGCGAGGGATCACCATCACCATGGTCCGGCTGGGCTCGGGGAAGTGCAGGGCATAGGGCCGGTGGGTGTCATAGATGGCCAGATCCCCGGGACCCAGGTCGGCGCGGCGGCCGTCCTGCTCCAGAATGCCCCGTCCGGAGAGCTGCAGACTGAGCTTGTAGAACCTGGGGTCGTGCTTGGAGATCAGGCTCGGGGTGCGCCGCACGCTGTGGGCGGTGGTGAGCAGCTCATAGACGCCCACGCCGTCCACGCAGGAGCTGCGGATGCGCCCGGCAAAGGTGGTGCCCGGTTTTGCCTGGATGTCGAGCGGGACGACGGCGGCGGCGATGGCCTCGCGCCAGGTGGCGAGGTCGGTGGTCGGAGGGGAGAGCTCGGGCGAGGGCCGTTCGAGGTCCGCACTCGTGGCGTGGGTGGTGGGCATCGTCTCTCCTGTGCAGTGGCCGCAGTGCAGGGGTCCATCCCAGGTTATTGAGCGCGTGCTCAAAATCGATGACAGAGGGATTTCAAACACGTGAACCTGGGTGACTTCTGAGTGTGACAGTGCTCACAGGCAATGTAAAGGGTGGGTCGGGACACCCGGGCAAACGAGGCGTGCCTGGAGGTCTCAGCCTTGATCCGCAAGGCCTGTGCACCGTGGTGCAAGATTCATCCGTCCGCGTCTCGGGATACTTCGAAGCACCGGCAGCTGCACCCGGCCGGCACCTGCGAAGAGATGGAGCACCTGATGACTGAGCACTCTGCCTCAACCCGGCCCGCGGCGGTGGCGGACACCGCACTGGCGCGACGCACGCTCGGCGTTCCTGCCCTGGTGTTCCTGATCATCGCCGCTTCCGCGCCGCTGACGGTTCTGGCCGGCGGCGCCACCACCAGTTTCGCGATCACGGCGCAGTCCGGCGTGCCTGTGGGGTACCTGCTGCTGGGCGTGATCCTCGGTCTCTTCGCCGTGGGCTACGGTCGGATGAGCACCTATGTGCAGAATGCCGGTGCCTTCTATGCCTATGTGGCTTCGGGTCTCGGCACCCGGCCCGGCATCGGCACCGCGTTCCTGGCGCTGATGACCTATAACGCGATGCAGATCGGCATCTACGGCGTCTTCGGGTTCACCGCGTCCTCCCTCATCGAGGGCCTCTTCGGCGTCACGATCGCCTGGTGGATCTGTGCTCTGGCCGGATGGCTGCTGGTGGCCTGGCTGGGCGTGAACCGCATCGACCTCTCCGCGAAGGTGCTCGCGGTGATCGTGCTTCTGGAGTTCCTCGTCGTGATCGTCGTGAGTCTGCTCTCGCTCTCCTCGGCTCCCGAGGGGGTGACCGCGGCCCCGCTGCTTGCGCAGAACTGGATGAACGGAAGCCTGGGAGCGCTGCTCGCGTTCGGCATGGCGGCATTCATGGGCTTCGAGTCCGGAGCGATCTACTCCGAGGAGGCGAAGAACCCGGAACGGTCCGTGGCTCGTGCCACCTATATCGCCGTCGGGATCATCGCGGTGTTCTATGCAGCATCCTCTTGGGCGCTGGCCATCGGCCTCGGCCCCTCCCAGATCGTGGCGCAGGCCCAGGAGTGGGGTCCGGACCTGGTCTTCGTCTTCCTCGAGGGCAGGCTCCCGGCCCTGCTGGTCGATCTTGCCGCGGTGCTCTTCCTGACCAGCATCATGGCGGCACTTGTGGCCTTCCACAATGCCGCCGCCCGGTACTTCTTCTCCATGGGCCGCGCCCGGGTGCTGCCCGGAGTTCTGGCGCACACCGGTGCACGCAGCGGTGCGCCGGTGGTCGGTTCTCTGGTGCAGAGCGGACTCGGGCTCGGGTTCATCCTGATCTTCGCGATCGCCGGGGCCGGATCGGAGCTGGGTCCGCTGTTTCCGGTGCTGACCATGTTCCCCTGGCTGACCAATGCCGCGGGATTCGGTCTGGTGCTGCTGCTGTGCATCACCTCGGTGGCGGTGTTGCGCTATTTCAACCGAGATCCCGAGCAGCATCCGCTCTTCGTGCGCACCATTGCTCCGCTGTTGGCGGCCATCGGACTGGGCATCATCGCGGTGCTCATCATGTTCAACTTCGAGGTGATGATCGATTCCTCCAGCTCCCCGGCGCTCGTGTTCATCCTGCCCGGTGTGATCGTGGGATCCGGTGTGGTCGGGCTGCTCTGGGCCCAGTATCTGCGGGTGAGGCGCCCTGAGATCTATGAGGGGGTCCGCCAGGCGAACATCGGCTGAGCTGGTCTTGCCAAGCCGGTCCGCTCCGCCACGCCCGTCGCCGCCCTGTCGCCCCGTCACCCTGCCGCCCCGCCGTGTCGCCCTGCCGCATCGATGGTGCAGTTCGACCACCGTTCCGGGTGATTTCGGCGGAAGAACCTGCGCAGATTGCACACTCGATGACAGGAACAAGAGATTCCACGCAGAAGCTTGTGCGCCGCATCACATACCGTATACGATCTGGAATATCATCCGCCGGAAGGATCCGGGACGGTTCGAGGAGGAGATCCTATGAGCGCACAAGAGCTGGGCACACCGGGCAAGATCGTCGCCGTCCACATCAGCTACGAGTCTCGTGCCGCGGAACGGGGCCGACGTCCCGCCACCCCGTCCTATTTCTTCAAGCCGACCAGCTCGCTGGGCGTCTCCGGGGAGCCGGTGCAGCGCCCGGGCGGGACCGAGCTGCTGGCCTTCGAGGGCGAGATCGCGCTGATCATCGGCACCACGGCGCGGCAGGTCACCGCCGATCAAGCCTGGGCCCACGTTCGGGCGGTCACCGCGGCCAATGACTGGGGCCTCTACGATCTGCGCGCCGCCGACAAGGGCTCCAACGTGCGCAACAAGGGGCGCGACGGCTACACCACGGTCGGCCCGGAGCTCATCGACGCCGCCGCAGTGGACCCGACCCAGCTGCGCCTGCGCACCTGGAAGAACGGCCACCTGGTGCAGGACGGCACCAGCGGCTCGATGATCTTCCCGCTGACCCAGCTCATCGCCGACCTCTCCCAGCACCTGACCCTGCAGCCCGGGGACATCATCCTCACCGGCACCCCGGCCGGCGCCTCCGTGGCGGAACCGGGGGACACCATCGAGGTCGAGGTGGACGCAGCCGGCGGGCTCACCAGCGGCCGGCTGATCAGTCCGGTCACCGAGGTTCCGGCAGAGTTCGATCCCGCACTGGGATCGCTGCCCACGGTGGATGACACCCAGCGCGAAGAGGCCTGGGGCTCTCGCGAGGCCGCCGGGCTGCCGCCGAAGCAGGCTTCCGGGGTGGATCCCGAGCTGCGCGCCGTGCTGGAGCAGGTGCCGGTCGCTGCGCTCTCACAGGAGATGCGCCGACGCGGCTACAACAACGTCACCATCGATGGCGTGCGCGCCACCCGGCCCGGCGCCACGCTCATCGGCACCGCGCGGACCCTGCGCTTCCTGCCCCACCGCGAGGACCTCTTCTCCGCCCACGGCGGCGGCTTCAACGCTCAGAAACAGGTGTTCGACTCCGTGGGCCCAGGCGAGGTCATCGTGATCGAGGCCCGCGGCGAGCGCGGCTCCGGCACCCTCGGTGACATCCTGGCGCTGCGCGCGCTGCACCGCGGTGCGGCCGGCGTCGTGACCGACGGAGGGGTGCGCGACTACTCCACCGTGGCCGAGATCGGTCTCCCGGTGTTCAGTCAGGGCCCGCACCCAGCGGTGCTGGGCCGCAAGCACGTGCCCTGGGACGCGGACCTCACCGTGGCCTGCGGCGGGGCGACCGTCCAGCCCGGGGACGTCATCGTCGGAGACGACGACGGCGTGATCGTGCTTCCCGCGGCGATCGCCGCGGAGGTGGCCCAGGCGGCGCTGGTCAAGGAGACCGAGGACGCCTGGGTCGCGGAGCAGGTCAGTGCCGGACACCCGGTGGACGGGCTGTTCCCGATGAACTCGACCTGGCGGGCCCGCTACGAGGAGGAGCAGGGGCGCCCCGGCGCTGAGGCGCCCGTCGAAGCGGGGGAAGGTCCGTGATCCGCATCGACGAGCGGATCAGCAAGTCCGAGCTGACCTACGACTGGATCCGCGAGCGCATCATCGGCCGTGAGTTCAACCCCGGCTACCGGCTGGTGCTGGGCGCCATCGCCAAGGAGCTGGGCATCAGCGTGGTCCCGGTCCGCGAGGCGGTGCGCCGGCTCGAGGCCGAAGGGCTGATCGAGTTCGAGCGCAACGTCGGGGCCCGGGTCGCGATGGTGAACCAGGACGAATACATCGACACCATGCAGACCCTCGGCGTGCTCGAAGGAGCCGCCACCGCACTGGCGCTGCCGCTGATGACTGAGGCCGACCTCGCCCGGGCCCAGGCGATCAACGATTCCATGCGCGCGATGCTGGAGGACTTCGACCCGGTGGCCTTCACCTCGCTCAACGAGAAGTTCCACCGGGCGCTCTTCCAACGCTGCCCCAACCCGCACATCTCAGAGCTCGCCGACCGCGGTTGGAACCGGATGTCCGGTCTGCGCAGCTCCACCTTCGCCTTCGTCCCTGACCGGGCGCCCCGCTCGGTGATGGAACATGACGACATCCTGCGACTCATCCGCGAGAACGCCGAGCCGCTGGAGATCGAGCTGGCCGTGCGCGAGCACAAATGGCGCACCGTCGAGGCCTACCGCCAGCAGCGCACCTCTTCCTAAGGAGACCCACCACAGATGAACGACTACCAGAGCCCCGTTCCGGCTGATCTGCCGGATCGGATCCAGCACTACATCGACGGCGAGCTCCTCGATTCGGTCGAGGGCGGCAGCTTCGAGGTGCTCAACCCGGTGACCAATGAGGTCTACATCAGCGCCGCCGCCGGCACGAAGGCCGACGTCGACCTCGCCGTCGCCGCTGCCGCCCGGGCCTTCGAGACCGGACCCTGGCGCGAGACGCTGCCCAGGGAGCGCTCCCGGGTGCTGCACCGGATCGCGGACCTCGTCGAGTCCCGCGGCGACCGGCTCGCTGAGCTGGAGTCCTTCGACTCCGGGCTGCCCATCACCCAGGCGCTGGGGCAGGCCAGACGCGCCGCTGAGAACTTCCGCTTCTTCGCCGATCTGATCGTCGCCCAGGCCGATGACGTCTATAAGGTGCCGGGTCGGCAGATCAACTATGTCAGCCGCAAGCCCATCGGGGTGGCCGGTCTGATCACCCCCTGGAACACCCCATTCATGCTGGAGAGCTGGAAGCTGGCACCAGCCCTTGCCGCGGGCAACTCGGTGGTGCTCAAGCCCGCTGAGTTCACGCCGCTCTCCGCCAGCCTCTGGGCCGAGATCTTCAACGAGGCAGGACTGCCCAAGGGCGTGTTCAACCTGGTCAACGGGCTCGGTGAGCAGGCCGGCGATGCCCTGGTGAAACACCCCGACGTGCCGCTGATCTCCTTCACCGGAGAATCCAGCACCGGGCAGACCATCTTCGCCAACGCGGCACCGGCGCTGAAGGGGCTCTCCATGGAGCTCGGCGGGAAGTCGCCCGCCGTGGTCTTCGCCGATGCGGATCTGGAGGCGGCCATCAACGCCACCGTCTTCGGGGTGTTCTCGCTCAACGGCGAGCGCTGCACCGCGGGCAGCCGGATCCTGGTGGAACGCAGCATCTACAAGGAGTTTCTCGAGCGCTACGCGGCCCAGGCCGAACGGGTCAAGGTGGGGCTGCCGCACGAGCCCGGCACCGAGGTCGGAGCGCTGGTGCACCCTGAGCACTTCGAGAAGGTCATGAGCTACATCGAGATCGGCAAGCAGGAGGCCCGGCTGGTCGCCGGCGGCGGCCGCCCTGAGGGTTTCCCCACCGGCAACTTCGTGGCCCCCACGGTCTTCGCCGACGTGGCGCCCGAGGCGCGGATCTTCCAGGAGGAGATCTTCGGTCCGGTCGTGGCGATCACCCCCTTCGACTCCGACGAGGAGGCGCTTGAGCTGGCCAACAACACCAAGTACGGGCTGGCCGCCTATATCTGGACCAATGACCTCAAACGCTCGCACAACTTCGCCCAGTCGGTCCAGGCCGGGATGGTCTGGCTGAACTCCAACAACGTCCGTGACCTGCGCACCCCCTTCGGCGGGGTCAAGGCCTCCGGACTGGGCCACGAGGGTGGCTACCGATCGCTGGACTTCTACACCGACCAGCAGGCCGTGCACATCAACCTCGGCGAGGTCCACAACCCGGTCTTCGGCAAGGCCGACTGAGCCGACTGAGCCGGTGGCCCGGCCAGCAAGCCTGCCCCGCCACCCCGCTCGGCCACCCTGGCCTGCTACAAGACCCACCTCGCCGCACTGCCACACCCGGCAGCGCGACACCCCCACACCTTCCACCATCGAGCAAGGACGCTTCTGATGACTGACACCCCCACCCAGGATCGGATCCCCACCCCCGCCTCCCCGGCGCCGGACATCCTGCGCTGCGCGTATATGGAGCTGATCGTGACCGATCTGCAGCGCTCCCGGGACTTCTATGTCGACGTCCTGGACCTCACGGTCACCGCCGAGGACGAGGACGCGATCTACCTGCGCTCCATGGAGGAGTTCATCCACCACAACCTGGTGCTGCGCCGCGGCGAGCAGGCCGCCGTCGCCGCCTTCTCCTACCGGGTCCGTGCACCGGAGGACCTGGACAAGGCCGAGGCCTTCTACCGAGAGCTCGGCTGCGAGGTCATCCGCGCCAAAGAAGGCTTCACCCGCGGCATCGGAGACTCCGTCCGAGTCCAGGACCCGCTGGGCTTCCCCTACGAGTTCTTCCACGACGTGGAGCATGTGGAACGCCTGGCGTGGCGCTACGACCTCTACACGCCCGGCGCCCTGGTCCGGCTGGATCACTTCAACCAGGTCACCCCGGACGTGCCCAAGGCCGTGGCCTATATGGAGGACCTCGGCTTCCGGGTCACCGAGGACATCCAGGACGAGCACGGCACCACCTACGCGGCCTGGATGCGGCGCAAGCCACGGTGCACGACACCGCGATGACCGGCGGCGCCGGGCCTCGGATGCACCACGTGGCCTTCGCGACGCATGAGAAGCACAACGTGCTCGCCATCTGCGACAAGCTCGGGGCACTGCGGCTCTCCGACCACATCGAGCGCGGTCCCGGCCGGCACGGAGTCTCCAACGCCTTCTACCTCTACATCCGTGACCCCGACGGGCACCGGATCGAGATCTACACCCAGGACTACTACACCGGAGACCCGGACAACCCGGTGGTCACCTGGGACGTGCATGACAACCAGCGCCGCGACTGGTGGGGCAACCCGGTGGTCCCATCCTGGTACACCGAGGCCTCCACCGTGCTGGACCTGCACGGTCGTCCGGTCCCCTCGGTGGAGCGCACCGAGAACTCCGAGATGGACGTGACCATCGGCGCCGACGGGTTCTCCTATACCCGCAAGGAGGACGAGGAGTCCATGCCGTCCTGGAAACAGGGCGAGTACAAGCTGGGCCACCAGCTCTGATGCCCTCGAGCGACCATGATCCGGAGAACAGAATGCTGACCCCAGAACAGATCACCACGATCGCCGATGAGCTCGCCGAGGCCGAGGCGCAGCGCAGCATGATCCCGCTGCTGACCACCCGCCACCCCGAGATGACCATCGAGGACTCCTACGCGGTGCAGAACGAATGGCGACGCCGCGCCGTCGCCTCGGGCCGCCGGATGGTGGGCCGAAAGATCGGGCTCACCTCCAAGGTCATGCAGGTGGCCACCGGGATCACCGAACCCGACTACGGGGCGATCTTCGACGATATGGTCTTCGAGAACGGCTCAGTGATCGAGCACGGCCGCTTCTCCAACGTCCGCATCGAGGTCGAGCTCGCCTTCAAGCTCGGCAAGCCGCTGAAGGGCCCCGGGATCACGGTCTTCGACGTCCTGGATGCCACGGACTACGTGGTCCCCGCGCTGGAGATCCTCTCCAGTCGGATCGAGATGGCCGGGCGCACCATCGTGGACACCATCAGCGACAACGCGGCGATGGGCGCCATGGTCTACGGCGGCAACCCCGTCGCCCCGGATGCGGTGGATCTGCGCTGGGTCTCCGCGCTGCTCTACCGCAACGAGACCATCGAGGAGTCCGGCGTCGCCGCCGCGGTGCTGAACCACCCCGCGATGGGCGTGGTCTGGCTCGCGAACAAGCTCGCCTCCCACGGCGACAGCCTGCAGGCCGGCGAGCTGATCCTCGCCGGCTCCTTCACCCGGCCGATGTGGGTGGAGCCCGGGGACACCGTGACCTGTGACTATAGAGAGCTGGGGACCCTGACATGCCGCTTCAACTGACACCCACCCTGCGCGAGGAGCTCGCCGCCGCCGATCGTGCGCTGATCGGCGGCTGGGTCTGCTCCGGGTCACCCGTGATGGCCGAGATCATGGCCGGATCAGGTCTCGACGTGGTGCTCATCGACATGGAACACGCCCCCAACGGGCTTGAATCCGTGCTCGCCCAGCTGCACGCGCTCTCCGGCTACCCGGTGACTCCGCTGGTCAGGCTCTCCTCTGATGACCCGGTCAGCATCAAGCAGGTGCTGGACCTCGGCGTGGCGAACCTGCTGATCCCGATGATCTCCACCCCGGAACAGGCCCGCGCGGTCGCCGCAGCCACCCAGTACCCGCCGGCCGGTCGGCGGGGAATCGGCAACGCTCTGGCCCGCTCCGGGCGCTGGAACCGAGTGCAGAGCTATCTCGATGACGCGGCCGCCCACATCAGCGTCTATCTCCAGATCGAGACCATGGAGGGAGTCGAGAACGCCGAGGCCATCGCCGCGGTGGAGGGCATCGACGGGATCTTCGCCGGTCCCAGCGACCTCTCGGCCTCGATGGGCCTGCTCGGTCAGCAGACCCACCCCCAGGTGGTCAAGGCCGTGAAGGACACCTTCAGCGCCGCGAAGCGTGCCGGCACGACGGCCGGCGTCAACGCCTTCGATCCAGTGGCCGCCCGGGACTACCTCGACGCCGGAGCGTCCTGGGTGCTCGTGGGCGCCGACGTCTCGCTCGTGGCCCGAGGCTCGGAGCAGCTCGCCACAGACTTCATCCCCCGCACCGCTCACTGAGGAGTCATCTATGCAGTTCCACCACCACGGCTATGTCTCCAAGAACCCGCGCGTGCAGGCACCCGCCGGCGTCGGACTGGACCGCCCGCTTCAGCTTCCCGAGCACATGGATGTGCTCATTGTGGGCACCGGCCCCGCCGGAATGATCGCCGCCGCACAGCTGGCGCAGTTCCCCCAGGCCCACACCCGGATCATCGAGAAGCGCGAAGGCCGGCTCCAGGTCGGGCAGGCCGACGGCATCCAGGCGCGCAGCGTGGAGACCTTCCAGGCGTTCGGCTTCGCCGATGAGATCTCCAACGAGGCGTACCACATCACCGAGATGGCGTTCTGGAAGCCGAACCCTGAGGCGCCGGAGGACATCGTGCGCACCGCGCGTCCCGCCGATGACCCGCACGGGATCAGCGAGTTCCCGCACCTGATCGTCAACCAGGCGCGGGTGCTGGACTACTTCGGGGAGTCCATGGCGAACTCGCCCTCCCGGATGGCACCAGACTTCGGCTGGGAGTTCGTCGACCTGAACGTGCACGAGACCGGGGAGCACCCGGTCGAGGTGACGCTGCGCCGCACGGCTAGTGCCGGAGGCGACGCGACCAGCGACGCGACCGGCGAGGCCGCCGGAGCCACGGCTGAGCCGGGTGAGCAGCGCACCGTCTGGGCGAAATACGTGCTCGGCGCCGACGGAGCCCGCAGCGGGGTGCGCGCCGCGATCGGTCGAACCCTGGAAGGGGACAAGGCCAACCACGCCTGGGGCGTGATGGACGTCCTGGCGGTCACCGACTTCCCCGATATTCGACGCAAATGCGCCATCCAGTCTCGCTCCGGCGGCAGCATCCTGCTGATCCCGCGTGAGGGCGGACACCTGTTCCGGATGTACGTGGATCTCGGGGTGGTCCAGCCCGGAGAGGGCGCTCAGGTCCGCCAGACCAGCATCGAAGCGATCATCGGCCACGCCAACCGGATCATGCACCCCTACACGGTGGACGTGAAGCACGTGGCCTGGCACAGCGTCTACGAGGTCGGACACCGGGTGACGGACAGGTTCGACGACGTGCCCGCTGAGCTCACGGCTCAGCAGACCCCACGGGTGTTCATCGCCGGGGACGCCTGCCACACCCACAGCGCGAAGGCCGGGCAGGGGATGAACGTGTCCATGCAGGACGGCTTCAACCTCGGCTGGAAACTGGGACAGGTGCTCACCGGACGCAGCCCGGCAGCGCTGCTGAGCACCTATTCGGACGAGCGCCAGGTGATCGCGCAGAACCTGATCGACTTCGACAAGAAGTGGTCCACCCTGATGGCACAGAGGCCCGAAGAGATGGAGGACCCCTCCGCGCTGGAGGACTTCTATGTCAAGACCATCGAGTTCCCCGCCGGATTCATGACCGAATACACCCCCTCGATGATCACCGGGAAGGCCACCCATCAGGCGCTGGCCACCGGTTACCCGGTGGGCAAACGGTTCAAGTCCGCCCTGGTCTCACGGGTCTGCGACGGCAACCCGCTGCAGCTGGGACACCTCGCCACGGCGGACGGCCGCTGGCGGATCTACGCCTTCGCCGATGCCCCCGCCGCGGGTGCGCCCTCCGCGCTCACCGACTGGGCGCACTGGCTGCACACCGACCCTGGTTCACCGGTGCTGCGCCACACCCCGGCCGCCCAGGATGAGGACACGCTCTTCGACATCAAGGTGATCTATCAGCAGCCGCACGAGAAGTTCGACGTCACCGATGCGCCGCGCGCGTTCCTGCCCACGGTGGGGCCCTTCGGACTTACCGCGCGGGACCGGATCTTCGGCACCCACCCGGAGCAGGACATCTTCGGCGAGCGCGGCATCAGCCGGGAGGGCTGCGTCGTCGTCGTGCGCCCCGACCAATACGTCGCCCACGTGCTCCCGCTGACCGAGACCGCGGCGCTGAGCGACTTCTTCGCCGAAATCTTCCTGGAGGCCATCTGATGACTGCTGACCACGCACAAGACCGCATGCTCGCGGTGCGCAACCCCGCCACCGGAGCCGTCCTTGACCATGTTCACGATCACTCCGCGGAGCAGGCCGCAGCCATGGTCGACGCCGCAGCGGCCGGGTTCCGCACCTGGCGCGGCACCACGCCCAGGCAGCGCTCCGAGGTGCTCATGGCGGCCTTCCACGGCATGCGCGAACAGGCGCAGCGGCTCCGGGACCTGATCGTGGCCGAGAACGGAAAGTCCCAGGCCGACGCCGCTGCCGAGGTCAGCTATGCCGCCGAGTTCTTCCGCTGGTATGCCGAAGAGGCCGTGCGCAGCCCGGGGGACTACACCGAGGCGCCGGCAGGGGGAGTGCGCAATGTGGTCACCCGGCACCCGGTGGGGGTCGCGGTGCTGATCACCCCGTGGAACTTCCCGGCCGCGATGGCCACCCGCAAGATCGGCCCCGCGCTGGCGGCGGGGTGCGCGGTGCTGCTCAAGCCCGCCAGCGAGACTCCGCTGACCGCCTTCGCGATCGCCGAGATCCTCACCGAAGCCGGGGTCCCGGAGGGGGTGGTACAGGTTGCGGCGTCGAGCTCCGCGAGCCGTGTGGTCACCGCCTGGCTCGCCGATGACCGGGTGCGCAAGCTCTCCTTCACCGGCTCCACCGGGGTCGGGAGGCGGCTGCTGGCGCAGTGCGCCGATCGGGTGGTCAACACCTCCATGGAGCTGGGCGGGAACGCGCCCTTCATCGTGACCTCCGGGGCCGACATCGACGCCGCCGTGGACGGGGCAATGCTCGCCAAGTTCCGCAACGGCGGTCAGGCGTGCACCGCGGCGAACCGGTTCTACATCCACCAGGACGTGCTGGGAGAGTTCACCGAGAAGTTCGGTGCCCGGATTGCACAGCTGCGCGTGGGAGACCCAGCCTCCGGCGCAGACATCGGTCCGATGATCACCGAGCAGGCGGCGCAGGAGATCCGGGGCCTGATCCGGCGGGCGACCGAGCAGGGCGCGGTCATCGCCGCTCAGGCGGTCCTGCCCGAGGGGGCCAATTCAGCGTTCCTCACCCCGACCCTGCTCACGGGCGTGCCGCTGGACGCGGAGATCCTCAGCGAGGAGATCTTCGGACCGGTCGCTCCCGTGGTGGCCTGGACCGATCTGGACGCTGTCATCGAACTTGCCAATGCCGCGGAGGTCGGGCTCTCTGCCTATGTCTATGCCGGGAAGCTGCAGACCGCGATGAAGATCGCCGAACGGCTCGAGGCCGGGATGGTCGGGGTCAATCGCGGGATCGTCTCGGACCCCAGCGCGCCCTTCGGCGGGGTCAAGCAGGCCGGAATCGGCCGCGAGGGCGGGTCCTTCGGGATGGAGGAGTTCACCGAGGTGCAGTACCTGAGCGTGGATTGGTCCTGACCCACTCAGGTTCACGCGGAGGTTCACCACTGAGGATCCACCAGAGGATCAGGCAGGGGATCAGCTGCGCAGCACCTTCTCCATCGCCTTGCCCCGAGCCATCTCGTCGATGAGCTTGTCCAGGTAGCGGATCTCGCGCATCAACGGCTCCTCGATCTCTTCCACCCTGACCCCGCAGATCACCCCGGTGATCAGCGAGCGGGAGGGGTTCATCGCCGGCGCCTGGGCGAAGAACGTCTCGAAGTCGACCTCCTCTTCGAGGACCGTCTGCAGCTGTTTCGCGGAGTATCCGGTGAGCCAGGAGATGATCTCGTCGACCTCGGCCTGGCTTCGTCCCTTGCGCTCCGCCTTGGTCACATAGTGCGGATAGACGCTGGCGAAGCTCATCGTATAGATCCGGTGGGTGGTCATCGGGACTCCTGGGTGGGCACGGAACTCTGCGGGCTTCTGGTCCACCACGGTCCCATGGCCTCACCCGAGGGTTCAACGGCGCCAGGCCCCGAAGCCGCCAGGCCCTCGCCCCGGTGGGCCGTTTCCTCCTCGGCCCGGCGCCTGACCAGGTGTCATCCTCCGCCTCTGTCCCAGCTCAACACGATTTCGCTGCCAACCGCGACGGGACCAATGGCCCTAGGCGGCGGCTCAGGTCCCTACGAGAGTGGGGGAGGGCTCGAGGACTGCGATCATCGAATGAAAGGGTGCGCCGATGGAGACCGCGACAAGGACCACCACCCATACCGCCGACGTCACGGTGGACCTCTGTGCGTTGAGACATCTCACCGAGTCCGTGATCTGCCGAGGCGTTGAAGCGGCCCTGACCAGATCACCCTCCGTGCCCGAAGGAATCGCAGCCCAGGTGGTTGACCGGAATGTCACCCTGACCGGTCAGGTGGACTGGACCTACCAGCGCGAGGCCGCAGAACAGATCGTTCGTAGCCTGCCCGGCGTCGGATCTGTGGAGAACCAGATCACCACCGTTGCGCGGACACCTCTGGAGAATGCCCAAGAACGCCTCAACAACGCCAGATTCCGGGACCCGCAGATCCAGCCCGACCACGTCGTGGTCACGATCACCGGTCAGACAGCAGTGCTGACCGGGTATGTCGGGTCGCTTGCGGAGAAGCGGCAGGCAGGGCTTGCCGCCTGGATCGCCCCGGGCGTGACCGCCATCGAGAACCGTCTCGACATTCGCCCACTGTGACCTTCAAGAGGAGCCGAGCATGAAGAAGAAGACCGTGATGAAGAAGCACCCCGTGGAGGGCGCGACAAAGAGTTCCAAGAAGAGCTGGAAAGACATGAGCCCGGAGCGCAGGCTCGGCACGATGGTGCTTGCCTCGATCCAGATCACGCTGGCCGCGGCGGCCTGGATCGATCTGGCCCGACGGCCCGCGGATCAGGTCAAGGGGAGCAAGGGCGTCTGGGCGGGCGTCATCGCGGTCAACTACGTCGGCCCGATCGCCTACTTCCTCAAGGGGCGGCAGACCAGCTGAGCCCTGCGCCGGCCATCAGCCGGTGGCGGGGGCTTCACCGAGTTCCCGCGCGGGATGCGGACTGAGCTGGAAGTGACGTCCACTGATCTCGGTAGGAGTCACGCGCACATAGTTGTCCTTCAGCGTGGGCACCCAGGGTCGAAGCTGCAGCTCCTCGGCGGCCTCGATCTCGGAAGAGGTCTGCAGCCAGTGCGCCTGGCCACGAACGGTCACGGTCCACGCGGTGTCGGTCGAGACCTGGTCGGCTTCGAACAGGACCTCGGCATTGATCGCAAGCTTGGCAAGTTTGGTGCCCGGGGCGGTGCGGAAGATCAAGGTCCGGTCGGGGGCCGCGGCGTAGTTGATCGGGAAGACATCGGCCCGCTGGCCCAGGACGACGACCAGTCGCCCGAACCGGCCCGGTTCGAGAAGTCCCCAGCTCTGCTCGGGTTCCAACACGAGGGTCGGTGCACCGTCTGCGTGTTCGAGAATCATCAGGGCGTCACTCGTGGTGCTTGTGGGTCGGCACCACCAGAACCGGACACACCGCACGATTCAGGACCGCCTGGCTCACGGACCCTAGAAGCAGTCCGGAGAACCCGCCGTGACCTCGGGTGCCGAGCACCACCAGCGCAGCCGTCCTGGAAGCTTCTGAGAGCACACCGGCCGGTGAGCCGTCGAAGAACTGCCAGCGCACCGACACTGTCGGGAACGCCCCAGACACCCGCTCCGCGGATTTCTGCAGATGCTCGATGTAGGGGCGGCGCAGATTGGGTATATCGAGGTTGTGCTCGATGGTGTTGGGCCACCAATGCCCCTGTGCATTCAGCGGGGCAGCCGATACCAGGGTCAGCGGGTTCTGCAACAGTGCGGCGGCCTGAGCCGCCAGGTCCACGACCAGATCAGGGTCGGCCTGGACATCGATGCCCACGACGATCTCGGAATCGAAGTTCAGATCCTGTTCCACGTTGGCGAAGTGGCGGCGTTCATGGGACCGCGGACTCGACTCCTCGACCTGTGTCAACGGCTCGGCCGGTGCCCCATGGTGGGAGGGGAGGTCCTGCGCCGGGGCGAGCAGCTCCGTTGCAGACTCGGTCTCCCAGCGCTCGGGCACCACGAGCGTCGGGCAGCTTGCATGAGCCGCAAGCTTCGCCGAGACGCTGCCGAGGACACGACCGGCGAAGCGGTTTCGCCCACGCTTGCCCACGACCACGACCTGCGCCGATCTGCTCTCCGCCACCAGCTCCGATCCAGGGTCGCCCTGCACCGCACGAGTGGTGACCGGCACCCCGACCTGTTCCGCCTGGGCGGCATACTCGCCCAGCATCTTCTGGACTTCCCGCACCACCGTCTCGAAATACTCATCCATCATGGGGACGTAGTAGGCGTCGGTGACCACCGGGCGGGGGAACGTTCCTACCAGTCGCAGCGGAAGATCTCGCTGTCGGGCGATCCTCAGGCCAGCTCGGAAGGCGCGCTGACTTGCCGGTGAGCCGTCCATGCCCACGAGGACGCCAGGCTCGCGGCCAGAGTGATTCTCCTGTGATGGATTCATGGCCCAACCATACGTCTCATCGGAGAAAGGTCTAGGGTCTTTGGACCCTGGCAGGAAAGCTGTTTTACCAGGAAGAAGTTCTACGCAAACCGGCAGCCTCCGCGCTTCGGTCCCTGCTCTGGGAAGCCTGCGGGACCAATGGCCCTGCCCGTGCCGCCGATGAAGTCTCATAGTGGGGGCAACGTCGGGGGGACCCGATCGGCAACCCGAAGGATTCCTTCTATGACATACATGCGAAAGAACCTCAACGGCCACCCTCTGGAATCCGCGGCAGCTGCGGCGCCCAGGGAGGATGGGAGCATTCGACCGGCCTCCCCCGCCCTGCGTCCCGATGCGTCGATCTCAAGCCGCGCTGCAGGGATTCTCGCGGGGTCCAAGACAGTACCCAGCACGGTCAGAGTTCGCGTGCAGAACCACACCGCGATCCTCTCCGGCCAGGTGGAGTGGAACTTTCAGCGAGAGCTCGCCGTCCGTGTCGTGAGAGACATTGCGGGGGTGGATCGGGTGGAACAGCAGATCACTCTTCGGGCGCGCCCCCCGAGTGACAGCCCGGCGCAGCGGGTCATGAAGGCGTTGGCTCTGAACAAGAAGATCGACGCGAGCCACATTGTGGTCACCATCACCGGCACCACCGCGGTGCTCAGCGGGTATGTCAGATCTCTCTTCGAGAAGAAGCAGGCCGGACTCGCAACCGGGGCATCCCACGATGTGACTCGGATCGAGAACCGCCTGGCAGTGCGTCGACACCACTCCGGGTCGTTCCGAAGTCACCGATGACGTCTCGAAGCCCTGAGAGGACCACCATGAAGGCACTGCAGTACGTCGCCGTCGGCCAGCCCCCCGAGGTGCGCGAGGTCCCCACCCCGGAACCCGGGCCCGGCGAGGTCCGGCTGCGCATCACCGCGGCCGGAGCGTGCCATTCGGACAGCTTCGTGATGGGACTCAGCGCGGAGCAGTACGCCGGCTTCGGCTACCCGCTGCCGATGACGCTGGGCCACGAAGGCGTCGGGGTGGTCGACGCGCTGGGGGAGGGCGCTACCGGCGTCGAGCTCGGAGAGCCCGTTGCGGTCTATGGTCCGCAGGGCTGCGGACGGTGCCACAGCTGCGCTGCGGGCATCGAGAACTACTGCTCCCATGCCGCCGCCCTGGGCATCACGCCCCCCGGACTGGGCAAAGACGGGGTGATGGCCGAATATATGATCGTCACAGACCCGCGGCTGCTGATCCCGCTGGGAGGTCTGGATCCGGTAGCCACGGTCGCCCTGACCGACGCTGGGCTCACTCCCTACCACGCCATCATGGGCTCTCTGGAGCTGCTGGTGCCCGGCAGCGTCGCCGTCGTGATCGGCGTGGGCGGTCTGGGCCACCTTGCGATCCAGCTGCTGCGCACTCTGACCTCCGCCACGGTGATCGCGCTGGACATCAGCCAGAGCAAGCTCGACTTCGCCCGGGAGGTCGGAGCCCATCACGCCTTCCTCTCGGACGACCAGGCCGCTGCACAGGTCGCCGAAGCCCTCGGTCCAGGTCCGGTCACGGCAGTCTTTGACTTCGTCACCACCGAGCCGGTGCTGAAGATCGTCCGCTCACTCAGCGGACCCCGTACTGACCTGGTGCTGGTCGGGGCAGGAGCGGTTGAGACCACGGTGGGGCTGCTGGGACAGCCCTTCGGCTCCCGGATCCGGGCTCCCTACTGGGGCTCTCGCCCGGAGCTCATGGAGGTCCTTGAACTGGCACGCACGGGCCGGCTCAGCGTGGACACCGAATCCTTCAGCCTGGATGAGGGTCCTGAGGCATACCGCCGACTTCACGACGGCGAGCTGCGCGGCCGCGCCGTGGTGGTTCCCTGATCACAGGTCGAGGAATAGGATCAACGACTAAGCGGGCGAATTCCAAACCATGGGGGCGTCGCTCGCGTCGGCCGAGGTCAGGCCCCCCGGGAGAGGCACATCATGGACAATGACATTCACTCGGCGCGAGGCCTGTGGCCTTTGACCGGGCCACCCGCGATCTGGGTGTGCTGGTCGGTTTCGACGGTTCCCGACAATCCATCCTGGCGCTTCACTATGGTGCTCTGGCGGCGCAGCGCAGCGGGCGGGTGTTGACCGTGGTGAGTGCCTACAGCGTCCCGACCCCGGTGTACACGACCCTGGCCGCGGTGCCGAATAAGTCGGAGGCCGAGCTCGCCAGCGCCGCTGCCAAGAAGGTGCTCGATGAAGCCCGGCGATATCTGCAGGATTATCCGGGCAAGGTGATCTACCGGATCGAGCGTGGCGATGCCGCCGGGGTGCTGGTGGACCTCTCCGCCCTCGCCGAGCTCGCCGTGGTGGGGGCTCGGGGCAGGGGCGGCTTTCTGGGCCGGGTGCTGGGGTCGGTGTCCTCGGCGCTGCCGGCCCACGCCGACTGCCCGACGGTGGTGGTCCCGCGGCAGTACAAGGTCAGCGAGGCCGGGGGAGCTGCGCGGTTCGCCCAGGGAGAGGACCGGCGGCCTGTGGTGGTGGGGATCGATCGATCCCCGGCGAGCAGGGTTGCGGTGCTCCAAGCGGCGTTCGCCGCGCAGAACCGTGGGGTGGCCCTGCAGATGCTGCTTGCTCTGCCCTCGTTGGAGGGTTGGCTCGAGTGGTATCCGGAACTCGAGCCCAGTGATGCCGGGGTCACCGACCGGCGCCAGACTCAGCTGGAGAAGGACCTCGAGACGGAGGTCCAGTGGGTCAAGGCGCACTATCCCGCTTTGGAGGTGACGGCTTCGGTGAAACCGGGGGACCCCGTCGCGCAGCTGGTGAAACAGACCCGAGAGGCCCAGCTCACCGTGGTGGGCACCCGCGGGCGTGGCGGTTTCACCGGAGCACTCCTGGGTTCGGTGTCTCGTGGGGTGCTGCTGCGCGCGATGGGGCCGGTGATGGTGGTCCCGGAGCTGCAGGAACCACGCTTGAGCGACCAGCCCGAATCTTCCCGATAGGCCGCGGCAACGGTTGCCGCGCCATGAGGTCCCGGCAGTGAGCGCTTCCCCGTGAGCCGGAGGATCATTCTTCTCCGCGCCGTGAATGTCGGCGGGACGGCCAGGCTGCCGATGGCGCAATGGCGGAGCCTGGCCGAGTCCCTCGGAGCCACCGAGGTCACGAGCTATCTCGCCTCCGGCAATCTTCTCTGCACCCCGCCTGGCCCGCACATGGACTTCGACCGGACGCTGCAGGACGCCGTCCAGGCCCGGTTCGGGTTCTTCCGAGAAGTGATCAGCCGGTCCGGGGAAGAGGTCTCCGCCGCGCTGGCCGGCCACCCGTTCGAGGAGATCGACCCTCGTTTCTCCCACATCAGCTTCCTCCACTCCGCACCCGAGGCCGAGGCGGTGGCCGCCGCGGCACGCTTGGAGACCGGCCAGGACCGTTGGCAGGTGATCGGTCGCGAGATGCACCTGCGCTACGCCAACGGTGCCGGATCCGCCCAGATGAAGGAGGCAGCGATCACCCGCTCCCTGGGAGTGACCGGCACTGCGCGGAACCTCAACACCGTGCGCAAGCTCATCGAGCTCGCCGGGAACTGACCTGGGCTGCTCGGCCGCGACGTGTATGGCACGATCATCAATTCCGGTGAGGCCGGCCGATCCGCCGCGGAGCGGGCGGCTCAGTGACGCTTGGCGCGTTGTGCCGCCTTCTCGTAGAGGTTCTCGACCACACGCTGGAAGTCACGCATGACCTCGGCCCGGCGGATCTTCAGGGAGGGTGTCAGGTGCCCGGAGTCGATGGTGAAGTCGTCCTCGAGCACGGTGAAGCTGCGGATGGATTCAGCCTTCGAGACACTCGCATTGGTCGAGTCGATGACCTGCTGCAGATGCTCCAGGACCTGAGGGTGCTCCGTGAGCTCGCTCATCGAGGTGTCCGGGTCGAGGCCTCTGCTGCGCAGCCAGGCCGGTATGACATCACCGTCCAGGGTGATCATCGCGGAGATGAAGGGTCTGCCGTCACCGACGACCACCGCCTGGGAGACCAACAGGTCTGCCCGGATGGAGTCCTCGAGCTGAGCGGGAGCGACGTTCTTGCCCCCGGCGGTCACCAGGATCTCCTTCTTGCGGCCGGTGATGATCAGCCGTCCCGCATCATCGAGCCGGCCCAGGTCGCCGGTGTTGAACCACCCGTCGGCTGTGAAGGATTCCGCGTTGAGCTCGGGCCGGTTGTGGTAGCCGCGGAAGACGCTGCTGCCCTTGACCAGCAGCTCGCCGTCGGCTTCGACGCGCACAGCGTTGCCGGGCAGTGGGATCCCAACGGTGCCGATCCGGTAGACCGAGGGGATGTTGCCGGTGACCGGCGCCGTAGTCTCGGTGAGCCCGTAGCCCTCGATGATCTGGATGCCCACGCCGTTGAAGAAGTGCCCCAGCCGCTCACCCAGCGGCGAGCCCCCGGAGAAGGCGTGGGTGACGTTGCCGCCCATCCGATGGCGCAGCTTCGAGTAGACCAGCTTGCTGAACACCGCATGCTTGAGCCGAAGTCCCAGCGGGACACGGCCCTCGGCGGAGGCCCGTGACCAGTCCACGGCCACATCAGCGGCAATGGTGAAGATCCGTTTCTTCCCATCGCCTTCGGCCTTGAGCGCCGCGGCGTTATAGATCTTCTCGAAGACTCGAGGGACCCCGAGCAGGAACGTCGGGCGGATCACCCCGAGATCCTCGATGAGCTGCTTGATATCGGGAGTGTGCGCCACTCGACCACCGGCGGCGATGAAGATCACCGAGATGAATCGGGCGAAGACGTGGGCCATGGGCAGGAACAGCACGGTGGAGGAGTGTTTGCCGACGACGCCGTCCATGGCGGCCAAGGTCTGCAGGCTGTGGTCCACGAAGTTGCCGTGCGTCAGCTCGCAGCCTTTGGGCCGACCGGTGGCCCCGGAGGTGTAGATGATGGTGGCGAGGTCTGCACCGTCGGCGCTGGCCCGGCGGGTCTCCAGATCCTGGTCCGGCACGGACCCACCGGCCTCACGGAGCTGGTCCAGGACGCTGGACTCGATCAACAGCACCTCGGGGGTCTTCTGCAGTCCGGAATCCCGCAGGCCCAGGAGGATGGTCTCGCGATGCGAAGGCGTCTCGGCGAAGACCAGGCTGAGCTCAGAGTCCTCCGCGATCCAGGCGATCTGCGCGGCCGAGGAGGTCTCATAGACCGGTACCGAGACGGCGCCGGCGTACCAGAGCGCAAAGTCCAACAGGCTCCACTCATACCGGGTGGCCGACATGATCCCGATACGATCACCCGGCGCGACGCCGCGCTGGATGAGACCCTTGGCGAGAGCTTCCACGTCGGCGTGGAAGGCGGCGGCGGACACCTCGACCCATTCGCCGGACGCGTCACGGCGGGTGAAAAGGACGTTCTCGGGATCCTCGGTCCGCTGCTGTTCCAAGAGATCGGTGGTGTTCATATCGGACGGCACATCGATCAGCGCCGATATCGCGGTTTCCTGCACGGAGTTCCTCCCGGTCTGGTGACGCGCTCTTCGGTGAGTGCTGCTGGTGATCCGGTGGTGACCACTGCCTGGGCAAGAATATCGTGCCCGGGGGGCCAGGCGTTCAGGGGCGAAATCCGGCGACCTCGTGTGAAGTGCCCGTCCATGCTGACCCGCCTGCGCTGGTCCCGGCCGGGGCGCACCCGGTTTGTCGCATGCTTATGCCATGTCCCATCCCTATGGACGGACATAGCGATGGGACATGGCATAGGCATGCGACAGTCTTCTCCGGCGGAGGGTCTACACCGACGGGAGATCTACATGTTTGATCGCGCCGTCCTGCAGGCGCAGCAGCAGGCTGCGCGGCGCGCGAGCGAGGTCACTCTGGTAGCGGATGCTGAAGGGCTCCTCGGCCGCCAGAGCAATGGGAAGGTCGAGCGGGTCCCGCTGGAGAGACTCGGCCAGACTGTCCCCGTCATTGAGGATGGCGACGACCGTGGCGTCGAGACTGCTGGTCAGAGTGATGATGCCAGGCTGATGCGAGGCGGTGATCCGTGCGTCCTTGCCGGTGTGCCCACGCGCAATGGCCACCACGATGGCCGCCACCGCCAATATCACGATCGCGCCGGCAGCGAGCCAGTTCGCGGAGAGAATGTCCATGGACCCAACCCTACTCACCGCGACGGAGACCCATGACGGCGGGGGAGCGGCCCAGAGTCCGATCCCCAGGCTCCAGAGCCCCTGACCATGCAGGTCCGGCGCGAGTTCGATGGCTGCGAAGAAGATGGCTGTAAAGAAATTTGAGGAGAGATTGAACGAAACCAGGGTGAATGGCGTATCCCCTAGACCATCTCACCCGTCGACCGAGGGGACGCCACGACATGAGCACCCGAGCTGAGCTAGAGGACCAGGCCCACTTCGCCCTGATGGACGTGAATAAGCACTGGTTGGAAGCGCTCACCGCCGAGCAGGCGAGGGATCGGACCGGCTCGCACGCCGCGTTCGAGGACATGATCACCGCCGCGCGCGCGGGCAAGGCCGCACTTGAGGCCCTGGAGAGCATGGGCGAGGAACGGCGGCGCAGGGGACACGCAGCCTGAGGTCAGGAGCCGTCCAGGGTTGCTCAGCCGCCACCGCGCAGCTGCCTGACGATCAGAGCGTGATTCTTCGCCATGCCCATCTGTCCACACAACGAAAAACGGCCCTGGTCGAATGACCAGGACCGTTCCATGGGGTGAGCGACGGGGCTTGAACCCGCGACCCTCGCGACCACAACGCGATGCTCTACCAGCTGAGCTACGCCCACCATGTGGAGCCGAGACCGGCTCCCGTACCCGCTGCTGATCAACCATGAGCGGCCGAAAGCAACGCATGTCAGTCTACACAGATTCTCCCCGGATCCGGAAATCGGCTCAGTTCTGCTTGAACACCGTCCGGCGATAGTGCCGAAGCTCCTCGATGGAGTCCTGGATATCGCCCAGCGCCCGGTGGTTGCCGGTCTTCGCCGGCGCGGCCTTCTTCGCCTCCGGGTACCAGCGCGAGGACAGCTCCTTGATGGTGGAGACATCGATCAGCCGGTAGTGCAGGTGCTTCATCAGCTCCGGCATGGCCACCCGCAGGAAGGCCTTGTCCGCGTGGATCGAGTTGCCGGCCAGCGGTGCGACCCCGGCCTCGGGGATCCAGGCCTTCACGTAGTCCAGGACCTTCTGCTCGGCGAACTGCACCGAGACCCCGTGCTTGAGATCCTCGAGCAGCCCTGATTCCGTGTGCATCTTCTGCACGATCGGCTCCATGGTCTTGAGCCGTTCGGCCGGGTCCGGGGCGATGACGACCTGCACCCCTTCGCCGAGGACGTTCAGCTCGGCGTCGGTGACAAGTGCCGCGATCTCCACCAGGACATCGTGATCGGGGTTCAGCCCGGTCATCTCACAGTCGATCCACACCATCCGGCCCGCCCAGGAGCCCCCGGGGGTGACCGGGACGGTCGTGGCGGATGAGGCGTTGGTCTCAGTCTCTTGGGAAGTCACGGTTCTCACTCTACCGACCGCCCGCCCGGCGCCGGGCTGAGCGGCACCAGTGGTGATAAATTCAAGGGCGATGAGCGCTGAGGCTGGAGCCGCCGAGAACAGCCCTGCACCGCGCGGTGCCGAGGGCGCCGTCGGGCTCGGCAACCCCGCCCACCCCGCCGAGGGTGAACCTCCTCGGCCCACGCAGCGCAAGCGGGACATCTGGCTGCACATCCTGCGCTCCTCCACCCGGCCCAAGAGCGTCTGGTCCCCGATGGTCGAAGGCCTGCTCGGGTCGATGCTGGTGCTACTGGGCTCCTTCGGCGTCGGATGGCTGGTGAGCGTCTCGCCGTTGTCCCGCCAGCCGTGGATCATCACGTTCCGCACCGAGACGGTGGGCGTGGTCCTCGCCACGATCGCGCTGACCCTGGGCTGCTGGGTCATGCTGCGCGCCTGGCTGCGCCTGGGCCGGGTGCTGGAGAACCCCGACCCGAACCAGCCGTGGCCCACCCGCTCGCTGCGCACGGTCAACGCCGCCGTCGTGCTCTGGTCGCTCCCGCAGCTGGTCGCGATCCCGATCTTCTCCCGTGACGTCTTCGCCTACCTCAACCAGGGCCGCCTGGTCCTGGCCGGGCAGGACCCCTACACCACCGGGGTCTCCAGCTTGGACAACTGGTTCCAACTGGGCACCGACATCCTCTGGGCCGAATCCGAGACCCCGTATGGCCCGCTGTTCCTCTGGCTCGAGGCCGCCGTGATGCGCATCGCCGGAGACAGCCCCGACCTGGCGCTCTTTCTGTTCCGGCTCGCCTGCGTGGGCGGGGTGGTCATGATGATGATCTTCGTGCCCAAGCTGGCCCGGATCCACGGGGTCGACCCGGCCCGCGCACAGTGGATCACCCTGGCGAACCCGCTGCTGATCATCAGCTTCATCTCCAGCGCCCACAACGACGCGATCATGGTCGGCTTCGCTCTCGCCGGGGTCTATGCCGCGGCCCACAGCCGGGGAGTGCTCGCCACGCTGCTGGTGGTGGTCTCGATCGGGATCAAACCGATCACCATCGTGCTGCTTCCCTTCATCGGGCTGCTCTGGGCCGGACCGGGAGCCTCCTGGTCGCGGAAGTTCACCTACTGGTTCCTGACCGCCGGGATCGCCGGCACCGTGATGATCGGCATCGGTCTGGTGCAGGGCTACGGGTTCGGCTGGCTCGCCGTGCTGGCAGGCACCGGCACCGGCAGCGTCTTCTGGTCCCCGATCGGGATCGCCGACGGCTGGCTGGGCACGCTGCTGCGCTCCTTCGGACTCGACAGCGGCTGGACGCTGGAGGTCTTCAAGGTGGCCGGCCGGATCCTCTCGGTGGCCGTGGTGCTGTGGCTGATGTTCCGGGGCGATGAGAAGTTCATCGTCCAGCGGATGGTCTGGGCGTTCACCGCGCTGGTGGTGCTCTCCCCGATCGTCCAGCCCTGGTACCTGCTGTGGCTGCTGCCGCTGTTCGCCATCACCGGGATCCGCAAAGACTGGCAGTTCAAGTGGGTGGTGTTCACCATCGCCTTCTTCCTGGCCTTCGGCGCCTCGGACCAGCTCTCGATCTACCAGTTCCTGCAGCTGGACCAGGAGATGCTGGCCCTGTCCATCACCGTGTCCTGGATCTGCATCATCTGGCTGGGGCTGCTGGACCGGCAGACCCGCTGGGTGGTCTGGGACGGCTGGGGCCTGCCCGCGGTCCGCTGGGAATGGCCCAGGCTGCGCGGCCGCCGCGCCGCCGAGGATGCCGGGGATGCCGAGGACGACGACGCCGACGACGCCGCACCGGTCAGCGCAGGATCGGTCAGCGCAGAATCGGTCAGTGCAGCACCAGTCACCCCCGAACCGGTCACCGCTCAGGGCGCGCGGCCCGGGGGAGAGGAGCCCACCCCCGGTGCGCGCTAACCTGGTCTCCCGCAACGCGCTGCGCGCCCGGTCCTTCCTGGGCCAGTGGCCGCCGACCGCCTGGCTGATCGGCGGCGAAGAAGCCGCCGCCTCGCACACCGCACGTCAGGGGCTGCTCGCCTCGATCATGATCATGCTGGGCTCCTGGGGCGTCGGCTGGCTGGCGATGACCCCGCAGTCGCTGCTCGCGCTGAACCCGCTGCTGCTGCCGCTGCGCACGACGACCGCGGGGGTGGTCGCCTGCACGGTGCTGCTGGTCTTCGGCGCGCTGCTGCTCGTGCGCTCCTGGCTGCGACTCTCCCAGCGGGTAGGGTCCTGGTCACCCCGGGCGACCCCGGTGATGCGCCGAACCTTGATCATGTGGGCCACCCCGCTGATGTTCACCCTGCCGATCTTCTCCCGCGACGTCTTCTCCTACCTCGCCCAGGGCCGGGTGCTGCACGCCGGGCTGAACCCCTATGAGCACGGGGTCTCCGAGCTCCCCGGGTGGTTCATGGAGGGAGCCGACGGGCTCTGGGCCGAATCCCCGTCGCCCTACGGACCGCTGTTCCTGGTGCTCGCACAGCTGGTCTGGTTCGTCTCTGGCGGCGTCCCGGAGATCGCCATCCTGCTCTTCCGCGGACTGGCTCTGGTCGGGATGGCGCTGATGCTCTACTGCATCCCGCGGCTGGCTCGAGCCTTCGGCTCCGAGCCCTCCTGGGCGCTGTGGCTGTGCCTGCTGAACCCGATGACGCTGCTGGTGTTTCTGCCCGCGGCGCACAACGACGCGCTGATGATCGGACTGATGCTCGCCGGCACCCTGGCCGGGCTGCGTCGAAGACGCCTGCTGTGCATCGTCTTGTTGGTCGCGGGGATCGCGGTCAAGCCCATCGCCATGGTGGTGCTGCCCTTCATCCTGCTGCTGCCGCTGCGCAGCACCGCGGCGCTGCGCCATCGCTTCCGCGAATGGGCCATCGGCGGAACCGCCGCGGCCGTGCTGCTGGTGGCCTCCGGCGCGGCGCTGGGCATCGGGCTGGGCTGGGTGGCCGCGGCCCTCGGGGCCGGTGGCGCGGTGCTGCAGGCCGCCCCGGTCGGACTGCTCGGCATCGGCCTGGGCGCCGGGCTGGCAGCGCTGACAGGTGTGGAGGCCGCCGTCGTCACCGAGATCTTCTACAACCTGGCGCGCGCCGCGGCCGGCGCGATGATCGCCTGGATGCTGCTGCGCCGCAACGTCGGCAACCCGGTGCTCTGGGCCGGCTACGGTCTGACCCTGGTGGTGCTGACCTCCTCGATCATCCAACCCTGGTACCTGCTCTGGCTGCTGCCCTTCTATGCCGTGGTGCACATCTACCGTGGGCGCGTGCTGGTGCTGGTCACCACGGTCATCACCGTGATGGTGCTGCTCTCCATGGTCAGCCAGCTCTCGGTGGCGCAGTGGATCGATGCCGCCGTGATCCACACCATCGCGATCGCAGTGGTCACGCTGTATCTGATCTACGTGGTGTTCCTGGACCCCAACACCACCGACTTCTTCGACATGCGCCGCCGCTCCCAGCGCTGGAATGCGCAGCACGGGTGGCAGCGGCTGAGAGGATTGAGCGCGCCGCGCACCTCCTGGGCGGCCGAGGACATCTACGAGAAGGACACCACGTGAAGCTCCCCGGCTCCCGGCTGCTCTGGCTGCTGCTGACCGCGACCACCCTGGGCGCCGCGCTGTCGGTGGTCGCCGTGCAGTGGTGCCGGATCAACGGCTGGACCGACCCCGATCAGCACATCCACATGTGCTATTCCGACTTCTCGCTGCTGTTCAGCCAGCGCGGACTCGCCGAAGGGCTCTTCCCCTTCGTCGACGACGTCCCGGCGGACCAGGTCATGGAGTACCCGGTGCTGCTGGTCATGGTGGCCGGGGTGCTCGCCCTGCTGGTCCCCGGGCAGGGCATCACCGAGGAACGGATCCTGGCGTTCTACGACCTCAACCACTTCGCGGTGGTGCTGTGCTGGCTCGGCGTGGTCCTGGCCACCGCCTACTCCACCGCCGGGCACCGCCGCAAGGACGCGCTGATGGTCGCCCTGGCCCCGGGAATCATCCTCTCGCTGTCGATCAACTGGGACATGTGGGCGGTCTTCCTGGGCGCGCTGGCGCTGCTGCTCTGGGGCCGCTCACATCCGGTCTGGGCCGGGGTGCTGATCGGCCTGGGGACGGCGATGAAGCTCTACCCGCTCTTCTTCCTGGGCGCGATCCTGGTGCTGTGCCTGCGCAGCGGACGGCTGCGCTCCTTCGCCGCGACCACGCTCGCCGCGGTGCTCACCTGGCTCGCGGTGAACCTGCCCTTCATGCTTCTGCAGTTCGAGCAGTGGTCGACCTTCTACCGCTTCTCCTCCGAGCGCGATGTCAGCTTCTCCTCGGTCTGGCTGTTCTTCAGCTGGCTGCCGCTGGACGGAGCTGGGTTCTCGCTGCTCTCCAACGGGCTCTTCCTGCTGTGCTGCCTCGGCGTCGCCTACCTGGGCCTGGCCGCGCCGACCCGACCGCGGATGGCGCAGCTGTGCTTCCTGATCGTCGCCAGCTTCCTGCTGCTGGGGAAGGTCTACTCCCCGCAGTTCGTGATCTGGCTGATCCCGCTGCTGGTGCTGGCCCGCCCGAAGGTCCGCGGCTACCTTCTCTGGCAGGCCGCGGAGGTCTACCACTGGGTCTCGGTGTGGATGATGAGCGCGAAGATCACCTCCGGCGGGGAGTTCGCCGGCGGCACCGAGCTGATCGACTGGGCCTACCACCTCGGGATCCTGGCCCATATGGCCACCCTGATCTATCTGATGGTCCAGGTGGTCCGCGAGATCCTGGATCCCGAGAAGGACATCGTGCGCAGCCGGGACCGTGACCGGGTCACGGTGAGCGCAGCAGCGGCCGACGACGAGGCGCACAGCTCCGAGTGGCTCGCCGCCGAACCGCGGCGGAAAGAGCTGGGGGAGAGCGACCCGTTGGCCGGGGTCACCCGTGGGCAGCCCGAGACCTTCGCGCTGCCCGGACTCGGCCGGCCCACCTCGTGGAGACTGCGCTGGTGAACCGCCCTCCGACGCCACAGGCTCGCCCGGATTCCGGTGACGGACTGCTTCCGCGGCTCCGGAGGCTCTGATGCTTGAGATGCTCACCGTGATCGGGCCGATGTTCCTGGTGCTCGGCGTCGGATTCGCCGCCGGGTTCGTCCCGCGCTTCCGCAGCGCCCAGGACCACCTCAACGGCTTCCTGTTCTACTTCGCGCTGCCCACCTTCATCTACACCGCGATGGTCACGGCTCCGCCCACCGCCGGCTTCCCCGTGCTGGCGGTGGCGATCGTCGCCGTGGTGACCCCACTGGTCTCCATCGCGCTGTACTACGGCAGCTTCCTCTTCGGCGCCCGCGGCCGGGAGGGCGCGGCGGCGACCTCACTGGCCGGCAGCTTCGGCAACGTCGGGTACTTCGGGATCCCGGTCTCGATCAGCGTGATCGGCCCGGAGGCCGGACTGGCCGCCGGGATCGTGCACATGGTGCACAACCTGATCTACCTCAACGGCTACCCGCTGGTGCGCACCATAGTGGCTTCCCGCGCCGAGCAGTCCTCGGCGGCGGGCACGAATGCCGCAGACCCGAGGAAGACCGGCCGGGCCGCCGGCGTCGGGCAGCTGCTGCGCACCCAGATCGGGCCGATCTTCAAGCGTGCGCTGCTGCTGAACCCGGTGTTCATCGCGATGGGGCTGGCGCTGCTGGTGGTGTTCAGCCCGCTGGGACTGCCGGCGCCGATCAACGAATCGGTGAGCCTGCTGGGGCAGACGGCGGTGCCGCTGGCGCTGTTCTGCGTCGGGCTGGCGCTGCACCCGGCGATCGAGGGGATCCGCAGCGGGGGAGTGCCCAAGCGGCTGATCACACTGGGCACTCTGGGCAAGATCCTGGTCCTGCCGCTGCTGACCTGGCTGGCGGTGCTGCCCTTCTACGACCAGCTCGGACCGGTCTGGGCCGGCACGCTGATCATCATCGCCGCCATGCCCTCCTCCACCACGGTCTACATCTTCGCGCAGCAGTACGAGGGTGACGGCCGCCTGGCCGCCTCGATCCTGGTGACCAGCACGCTGGCCTGCCTGCTCACGCTCCCGCTGCTGGCGGAGCTGCTGCTCTGATCCTCCCGGCGTCGACCTCGTAGACGCTGCTGACATGGCGCAGCACCGCGCTGCGGTGGGCGATCATGATCACCGTGGCGCTGGTGGCCTCGGGCATGCGTCGCAGGATCTCGGCCTGGGTGAGCGGATCCTGCGCCGAGGTGATCTCATCGAGGATCAGCACCGGGCTGCGGCGCAGATACCCGCGGGCCAGCGCCAGACGCTGGGACTGGCCTCCGGAGAGCCGCGCGCCCTCAGCTCCCATCTGGGTGTCCAGACCTTCGGGCATCGCGGCGATGTCACCGTCGAAGCAGGCCGAACGGCACGCGGCCAGCACCTGCTCCTCGGTGGCCGCCGGGCTGCCCAGCAGCAGGTTTTCGCGGATGCTGCCGCTGATCAGCACCGGGCGCTGCTCCACCACGGTGATATGTGCGCGCAGCGCGGCCAGCGAGAGCTCACGCACGTCGGTGCCGCCGAGTCGCACTTCGCCGGCCTGGGGGTCCCAGACCCGGGTCAGCAGCGAGGCGAGCGTGGATTTGCCGGATCCGCTGACCCCGACGACGGCGGCCACCGCTCCGGGCTTGATCCGCAGGTCCACCTCCTGCAGCACCTCCCGCTCGGTGCCGGGGTAGCCGAAGCTGACGCCGTGGAAGGACACCGAGGCGGCGGCCTCGTGCTCGGTGTGCACCGGGACCGGGTGCTTCGGCTCGGCGACCTCCGGGGAGCTCTCCTCGAGCTCGCGCAGGTTCGCCGCGGAGGCCAGCGCAGCGGGCAGCGAGAGCCCCAGCGCCTCGATCGCGGCCAAGGCCGGTGCGGTGCCCGGCACCAGGGCGAGCACCAGCAGCAGCTCGGTGTAGCCGATCACGCCTGCCTGGGCCTGCGGCAGTCCCAACAGCAGCAGCACGAAGAGCGCGAGCACCTGCCAGCCCTGCCCGGCGGCGGCGCGCAGCCCCTGCAGCACCGAGGCGCCGCCTGAGTTCTCACCGATCTGGGCGCCGATCCGGTCCACCCTTAGTGCGCGCTGTTCCTGGGCGCCGAAGATCGTGATCTCCTGCCGGCCGCGCAGATCATCGCTGATCTCCTGGGCCAGCGCACCGCGGGCCCGGACCGCGGCGGTGCTGCTTGCACGGGCACCACGGCGCCCGAGGCCGATCAGCGTGGCCGCCGCGGCCAGGAAGATCAGCAGCAGCCCCAGTGCCAGCGCGGGCCCGGTGAGGGTCCAGGTGAGCGCCACCGCGGTGGCGGGGATGACCACGGCGGTCACCACCGGGGCCAGGGTGTGCGCGAAGAAGACCTCTACCCGGTCCACGTCGCGGGTGGCCGCAGAGAGCAGCCGGCCGCTGCCGCGGGAGGCGGTCACCGCCGGGGCGAGCGGGATCAGCTTCTCGTAGAGCCGGACCCGCAGCTGCTCCAGCAGTGCGAAGGCGGCGGTGTGTCCGGAGAGCTGCTCGGCGTAGCGGGTCAGGCCCTTGGCCGCGGCCAGGGTGATCATCACCGCGATGACGCTGCCCAGCGGCGGGACCTGTTGACCGTCGGCGAGGCGTCCCACCAGCCATGCCGGGTAGGCCAGCAGGGCGGCGCCGCAGAGCAGGGTCAGTGTGCGGGCGAAGGCTGAGAGCGCGAGCAGCCCGGCGGAGCCCCGGGCCAGTGTCAGCAGATGCAAGATCATCGGTCTTCCCCTTCTCCGGCCGTGGCCTGCGCGTAATAGCCGGACTGGGCGAGCAGCTCCTCCGGGTTGCCCAGCGCCGCGGGCTCTCCAGCCTCGAGCACCAGGACCTGATCGGCCCAGCGGGTGGTGGCCAGCCGGTGGGCGATGAGGATCAGCGTGTGGTCTCCGGCGAGGCCGCGCAGGGTCTCATCGACCAGCCGTTCTGCCCGCCGGTCCAGGTCGGCGGTGGGCTCATCCAGGATCAGCAGCTTTGCCCCGGAGAGCAGCGCACGGGCGATCGCCAGGCGGCGGATCTGTCCCCCGGAGAGGGCTCCGCCGTCCTCGCCGACCTGGGTGGCCAGCCCGCGCGGCTTCGCTGCGATCTCCGCGTCCAGGCGCGCCTGGGTCAGGACCTCCCAGAGCTGGTCATCGGTGGCCTCGGGCCGGGCCAGGCGAAGGTTCTCGGCCACAGTGCCGGAGAAGATGAACGGCTTCTGCGCGACGGTCACGGCGGCCTGCTGAAGCGCAGTCGAGTCGGCAGGTCGCCCTTCCAGCAGCAGCTCTCCGGTGGCGTGCGGGATCAGTCCCTGCAGCACCTGGGCCAGCGTGGACTTGCCCGCACCGGAAGGCCCGACGACGGCGATCGCGGCGCCGCGCGTCACGCTCAGCGTGACCCCACGCAGCACGCGCTCGCCGCCGCGATCCACCCCGAGATCCTCCAGGCGCAGCAGCTCCGTGGTCTGGGCTGAGGTCCGGGCCGGGAACTGGGCGAGCGGCTGGGCAGGAGACTGGGCAGGGGACTCGGCTGCGGTCTCGGCGGGGGTCCTGGACGTCGCCTCCCCCGGGGTGCTCAGGGTCTGGGTGAACAGCCCCTGCTGGGTCCGCCCGGCCATCGCCACGTAGAAGGAGCGACCGAGCTTGTCGATGGGTTCATAGAGCAGCGTGGTCAGCAGCACCACGGCGAGGAAATCGCCAGCGGTGATCGCACCATCCTGGAAGCGCCACAGCGCAAGGCCGACGGCGGAGGTGATCATCACCAGGGAGAACAGGGCGTCGTTGACCAGAATCATCAGCTGGCTGCGCCTGAGCAGGGCCACCGCCTGGACCCGGAGCGCGGCGGCCGCCTCGGCGACGCTGCGCCGGCCGGCATCTTCGGCGCCGAGCAGCACCAGGCCGCCGAGCGAGCGCAGGACCTCCTGGAACTTCGCGGTCGCCGCCCCGGCGAGCCGCCGGTAGGCGGCGGTGGGGCCGCGGAAGCGTTTCAGGAAGAACCGGACCAGCAGCGGAACCAGCAGCACCAGGACGAGCAGCACGACCGCGATGATCGGGTCCACGAAGCTGCCCAGCATCAGCAGCACCAGCGCCGGGGCCGTGAAGGCCGCCAGGGCCGGACCCAGAAACTCCGCACGGTACTCGGCGATGCGCTCGACCCCGCCGGTGAGCAGATCAGCCTCACCCATGCCGGGACGCCCACCGCCGGCGCGCCCCGCTGGACGCCCACCACCGGCGCGCCCGTGGGCTGCGCCGGCGTGGCTGGGCGCGGGGGGCCGTGACGCGACCCTCGACGCGCCCCTCGCAGCACCCGTCGCCGTACCCGCCGGATCGCGGTTCAGGGCGGCCCGGATTCCGCTGCCGCGCCAGCGCAGTTCTTCTACCGCGCGCAGCCGAGGCGGCACGGACGCGGCGATGCCGGAGCAGATCACCGCCACGGCGCCGGCGACCGCGCCGAGGATCAGCCCGCCGGTGGTGTCCGTGGCGTTCAGGGCAGCGTCGAGCACCCGCCCGAGGGCGAGGAACAGGGTGGTCAGCGCGAGCGTGCGCGCCCATTGCAGGGCGGTCGCGATCCAGGCGCGGGGAGGCATGTCTTGCAGAAGCACGCCTCAGATCATTCCAGGTTCAGCGGCCCTCCGGGAGCGAGCGCAACATTTGCGAAGCGGGTCCCGATCCGTTGCTGGGCCGCAGTGTCCGGGTGCAGCTGGTCCGGCATCGGCAGCTCCGCCTCGTCGGGTTCCCCGAAGAGCTCCAGACCGTCGAGGAAGTGCAGCTGCGGATCCTCCGTGCGGCGTGCCTGGACGATCTCGCGCAGCGTACGGCGGATCACCTGCAGGGTGAGCTTGCCGGAGGCCACCTCGCGGGAATCTCCCATCGAGGAGAAGCGCGGGCCTGACTCCAGCAGCTCCATCTGTAACGGTCCGGGCCGGGTCTCCTGGATCGCGCAGTGCAGCGGGGAGACCAGCAGCAGCGGGGTCTCGGCGTGTGGACCCTCGCGGATCGTGTCGAGGAAGCCATGCACCGCCGGGATGAAGGTGCGCAGGCGCATCGTGTCCCCGTTGGTGATGTTGATCCCCAGCTTCAGGCTGATCACATCGGCCTGGGCGGAGCGGATGGTCCTGGCGGTGAACGGGTCAAGCATCGCCTGTCCGGCGAGCCCGAGGTTGGTCAGCTGCACCCCGGCGGCCCGGGCGGCCACCACGGGCCAGGTGCCGGTCGGGTGGCTGACGGCGAAGCGTGGCTGATCGAGCTGCCGTGATGCAGCCAGCGGGTCGTCCCCTCGGCTCCAGCAGGGATCACCGTGGCGTCGGATTCCAGTCCGACCAGCTCGGTCCGCTCGTCATGGGGCAGCCAGATCTGCACATCGTGGGCGCCCGGAGGCAGCCGGGGCAGTTCGATCCGGGCGTCGCCGCCCCTGGTGCTGGAGACCTCACCGGTGATCGGGTCGCTGCGGCGGGTGGTGCCCACGCCCTGCACCGGCGAGGACAGCTGGGCGTAGAGCTCCCCGTCCACCAGCACGTCGTAGACCGCACCGTGCGGAATCTCATCCCCGGTGAGCTCGCGGGTCGGGTGGGTGATCAGCGCCAGTCTCGAGGCCTCGGTGCGGAAGTCCAGGTGGACTCCGCTGGGCTCTGCGGCCACGCGCTCCACACCGGGATCGGTGCTCTGGCGCCGCGCGGTGGCGGGCAACCGCCAGGGCAGCAGACCCCGGTCGGTGAACTCGTGCTCCAGCGCACCGAGGAGCAGCGGGGCCAGGGCCTCGGCAGAGATTCTCATATGTGTCCCCAATCCCAGGAGTCGCGTGGGCTGAACAGTACCAACCGGCGGGCCGGGTCTGTTCAACCGCTGTTAACCTTCCTGCTTGAGTGTGGGTCCCGATGACTGAGCATTCAGCGGACGACGCCGGCCCCGCCGCCTCCCGACACCCCGGCACCGTGGCAGAGGTCTTCCTGGTCTTCCTGCGTCTGGGGCTCACCTCATTCGGCGGTCCGGTGGCCCACCTGGCCTACTTCCGTGACGCCTTCGTCACTCACCGGCAGTGGCTGAGCGAGAAGGCCTACGCGGACCTGGTGGGACTCTGCCAGTTCCTGCCCGGCCCGGCGTCGAGCCAGGTGGGCATGGCACTCGGGCTGCAGCGCGCCGGCTACCCCGGGATGATCGCGGCCTGGTTCGCGTTCACGATGCCTTCAGTGGCGCTGCTGGTCGTCTTCGCACTGGGAGTCCAGCATGCCGGGGACCTCACCGAGGCCGGGTGGATCGATGGGTTCAAGGCCGCCGCGGTGGCAGTGGTGGCCCACGCTGTGCTCTCGATGGCCAAGACGCTGACCCCGGACGCTCCGCGCGCCTCCATCGCCGCCGCCGCGATGGTGCTGGTGCTGCTCGTGCCGCACCCCTTCATCCAGGTCGCTGCGATCCTGATCGCCGGGATCACCGGCTTCCTCTGGCTGCGCGGCCCAGATGCCGGACCCAGGCCCGCGGACGCCTTCACAGTGCGAGTCTCCCGGCGCTCCGCATGGACCGCAGCGACGCTCTTCGCCGCGCTGCTGGCTGGACTGCCGGTGCTCGCGGCCACCACCGGCGCCGGATGGACCGCGATGATCGACTCGTTCTACCGGGCCGGGGCGCTGGTGTTCGGCGGCGGGCATGTGGTGCTTCCGCTGCTGCAGGCAGAGACCGTCCCCGCCATGGTGGACCCTGAGGTCTTCCTCGCCGGTTACGGGGCCGCCCAGGCGGTGCCTGGTCCGCTGTTCACCTTCGCCGGGTTCCTCGGTGCCTCCAGCATGGGCGAGCCCACCGGCGTGCTCGGCGCGGTCATCGCGGTGCTGGCGATCTTTCTGCCCGCTGCCCTGCTGGTGATCGCGGCGCTGCCGTTCTGGGAGCGGCTGCGCGGCAATGTGTCTGCACAGAAGGCACTGGCCGGGGTCAACGCCGGCGTGGTCGGCATCCTGGCCGCGGCGCTCTACACCCCGGTGTTCACCGCCGGGGTGCTCGAGGTCGGGATCGAGGCCCTGGCGCTGGCGGTGCTGGCCTTCGTGGCGCTGAACAGCTGGCGGGCCCCGGCCTGGGCGGTGGTGCTTGCTGCGGGGCTGCTCGGCTGGGCGCTGCTATGAGCCCCTCGACTGGCCGGGGGACACAGTGCGAGCCAAAGCGCAGGGCCGAGAGGTACAGTTCTGAGGTACTTGACCGCTCTGGCGAGGAGGACCCTGCCGCATGCTGAGCTCCCAAGCTCGCGGGCTGAGTCGCCTCTATGCCCTCGACGTGGCGCGGGCCGCCGCGGTGTTCGGCATGATCATCGTCAACGTCGGTCCCTACAACACCGACGGCTGGGCCTCCTGGATCGTCCGGGCGCTCAACGGACGTGCTTCGATCCTGTTCGTGGTGCTCGCCGGGATCGGCGTGACCTTCCTGGCTCGCCGCTCGCTGACCAAGGGCATCACCCGACGCAGCACGCTGCTCTGGCGGGGTCTGCTGCTGCTCGCGCTGGGGCTGGGTCTGCAGACCCTCGAGCACGGGGTCAACGTGATCCTCTCCACCTACGCGGCGCTGTTCTTCCTTGCCGCGTTCATGGTCAAGATGTCCACCCGCTGGCTCTTCTTCTCCGCCACCGCCTCGGCGCTGCTAGGACCCGTGCTGTGGATCCTGGCGCGGCAGACCACCCATTTCCAGATCGAACCGGCCCAGATCGGGGACTCTCCGTTCGAGATCATCGGCGCCATCCTGGTCTCCGGCCCGTATCCACTGGTGGTCTGGATCGCCCCGTTCTTCCTCGGGGTCTGGCTGGGTCGGCAGCCGCTGGGCAACTCCAAGGTCCAATGGCGTCTGGTCTACCTGGGCGCCATCGCCGGTTTCGGCGCATTCGGCGCATTCGGCGCCTCTGAGGTGCTGGTGCGGGTCCTGGGCGAACCAGACACCACGGAGGTCGGCTTCGACCGAATGATCTCTGCGGTGGGACATTCCCAGATGCCGCTATGGCTGATCAGCTCCATCGGCACTGCGGTCATGCTGCTGGGCATCCTGCTGATCGTCGTCCCGCACATCAGCCAGCGCATCCGGCTGCTGGTCGTCGTCGGGCAGATGCCGCTGACCGCCTACACGGTTCACCTGGTGATCATCGCGCTGGTGATCTACCCCGGTCCGCAGAATCCCATCGAAGGGTTCCTGATCAGCTGCGCGATCATGCTGGGGCTGATCCTCTTCGCCGTCCTGTGGATGGCGAACTTCCGCTACGGTCCGCTGGAGACGCTGCTGCGCAAGACCCCCGGATTCCTGCGGGTCACCTACCGGCTGCCCGAACGCCACCGCCGCCGCCAGCTCGCCCGTCCCTACCCGCGCCGGGCGAAGCCCGGGTCATCCATGGAACAGAAGCCGACGCCTTCCTGAGGGAGACGAAACATGCAGCCGAAGAACCAGCCGCCGCGCAGCCACGCACCCACCACTCGGAACGCGCCTCGGCGCACCGGAGGAAACAGGCTCCTGCGCACCACGGCCCTGCTGACCGCCTGGGGCATGCTCGCCGCCTGCGCCGCCGAGGAGGAGCCGCCCCCACCGCCGCCGCCGGCGCCCAGTGAGGAGCCTGAAGAGCCCACCAGCACACCGGAACCGGTGGAGGATGTGCTCACCCAGCAGGGCGTCAGCGCCGGACATCCGCTGGCCGTGGAGGCCGGCGAGCAGGTCCTCGCCGAGGGCGGCAACTCCGTGGACGCGGCGATCGCCACGGCCTTCGCGATGTCGGTGGTGGAGCCCTTCGCCTCCGGCCTGGGCGGCGGCGGCTCGGTGCTCATCGCCGGTCAGGACGGGGACCCGCTCTCCTATGACTATCGCGAGATGGTCGGCGTGGATGGCGAGATCCCGGAGAACGGCATCGGCGCACCGGGCTTCGCCGCGGGCATGGGCCGGCTGCATGAGGAGCAGGGGAGCCTGGACTGGGAGCGGCTGATCCAGCCCGCCCAGCAGCTGGCCGCCGAGGGCTTCGAGGTCTACGACTTCCTGGAGACCCGGATGACCGAGGACCTCGGCCCGGAGGCCATCGAAGGGGTGGAGCCCTTCGAGGTCGACGGCGAGCCGCTGGCCAGCGGGGACCAGCTGGTCCAGACCGAGCTCGCCAGCACCCTGGAGACGCTTGCCGCCGAGGGTTGGGAGTCCTTCTACACCGGGAGTCTCGCGGAGGAGCTGACCCAGGTGGACGGCATCGACGCGCAGACCCTCGCCGACTTCGAGGTGACCGCCTCCGAGCCGGTCTCCGGGGAGTTCGGTGACTACGAGGTGCTCGCCGCCGCGCCCGCGCTTCCCGGCCCGGCCCTGGTGCAGCTGCTCCAGATCGCCGAGGGCCAGGGCATCGCAGAGCTGGAGCCGGGCTCCGCCGAATACATCGAGACCCTCTCTGAAGCCTGGCTGATCGCCGAGGAGACCGTGTTCACCGAGATCGGCGACCCCGCCTTCGTGGAGGTCCCGGTCGAGGAGATCACCGACAAGGACGCCAACGCGGCCATGGACATCTCCACGCAGTCCGCCGCCCAGCCCCAGGACGACGACGCCCCAGCCCAGGCCCAGGCCCCCCAGGACGCCAACACCACGCACATCTCGGTGATCGACGACGACGGCATCATGGTCTCGATGACCAACACGCTGACCAACTTCTGGGGTGCCGGGGAGGTCAGCGGAGGGTTCTTCCTGAACAACCAGCTCAGCCGCTTCGAGGCGGTGGACTCTCCGGCGAACCAGCCGGAGCCGGGCCGGAAGTCGGTGACCTGGTCGATGCCCACGATCGTCCTGGACGACGAACAGCGTCCGGTGCTGGGCATCGGGACCCCCGGCGGACACCAGATCCTGAACATCATGGGCACCGTGCTGACCCAGTGGGGACTCCAGGACGCGGACCTGCAGGAGGCGATCGACGGGCTGCGCTTCCGTCTCATCGCAGAGGACGAGCTTCTGGTCCTCGACGATGAGCCCGATGAAGAGACCAGGGAAGAGCTCGAAGAGCTCGGCTGGGAGCTGCAGGTCTGGCCCGACGAATGGGGCGGCTTCGGCTCGGTCCAGGCACTGGAGGTCGACTACGAGACCGGTGAGGTCACCGGCGCCGACGACGACCGGCGCGTGGGCAGCCACGCCGTGATCGACTGACCCAGGTCCGGCACCGGGCCACCGGGCCACCGGACCGCCTCCGGCCCGTGCCGCGCCCCGGTCCGCCGGGCCGGTGGGAGCCGCGTGGGCCGATTAGCATGGAGCCATGAGTCTCACGTCACCGCGCAGCATCCCCAACATCCTCTCGATCGCCGGCACAGATCCCACCGGCGGTGCCGGCATTCAGGCGGACCTCAAGAGCTTCGCGGCGCACCGAGGATATGGGATGTGCGTGGTGACCGCTCTGGTCGCGCAGAACACCCAGGGGGTGCGGGAGATCCACCTGCCCCCGGTGAGCTTCCTGCGCGCCCAGCTGGACGCCGTGTCCGACGATGTCGCGCTGGACGCGATCAAGATCGGGATGCTCGGCACCGAGGAGATCATCAGCACCGTGGCCGACTGGCTGGACACCCTCGGGTTCCGCGGTGAGCTCCCCGAGGCCACCGGCCACGACGACGCCGGAGCTCGGCCCGTGCTGGTCCTTGACCCGGTGATGGTCGCCACCTCGGGCGACAGACTCCTCGACGCCGCCGCAGAGTCTGCGCTGATCGCATTCCTGCCCCGGGCAGACCTGATCACACCCAACGTGCCCGAGCTGGCGCTGCTGGCGGGCGGCGAACCCGCGACCGAGCCCGCTGGGCTGATCGCTCAGGCCAGGGCGGTGGCCGATCAGCATCAGGTGGTGGTCCTGGCCAAGGGTGGACATCTCGACGATGCCTCCGCGCAGGAGTCCGTCCTCGACACCCTGGTCTACCCGACGCAGTCGGGTGAGCGCGCCGAGGAGGAGCAGTTCCGCTCACCGCGGATCCACACGCAGAACACCCACGGGACCGGATGCTCGGTCTCCGCGGCGCTGGCCGCGCTGGCGGCCCGCGGCCACAGCTGGTCCACTGCTCTGCCCGTGGTCAAGGACTGGATGACCGCAGCGCTTCAGGACTCTGAACGCCTCGACGTCGGCCAGGGCCACGGTCCGATCCAGCACTTCGCGCAGCTCTGGCGCTGAGCCCCCAGTCGTGTCTCGGAGAGCGCCCCATGGGCAGAGCAGCCCGCCGTGGTGCTGGACGATCCGAGGTCGGACCTAGGAGATCCGTCCTAGCAGTGGCAAGCCCGGAGTGACAGCATGGAGGAGTTACTACCGATAGATCCAGCGTCATAGAAGGGCGTTGCCCATCGCTGAGGTGGCACGTCCATGACTTACAAGGGAGTGATGGGCGATGTTACGTCGAGGCGTTCTAGCGACATTCTTAGCAGCGGGGATCTTTGCAGGAAGCGTGACGACCGCACAGGCCGTGCCGATGAAACCGGACTTCCCCCTGATCACCATCGGATGCGCCGACGGCGAGGGTGGCTTCGAGATGCTGCAGGTGCAGCCCCGCGGAGCGACCGCCGTCGTCTTCGACGAGACGGGGGTCGCCACGGGTGAGAAGCTGTTCCTTCGCTCGATCGACGCCGCCCTCTTCTCCGACGCTGGCCAGCTCATCTGGGAGTACAACAAGACCTATGGCAAGCGGACCGGTCACGGCGAGCCAGTCTCCTGCAGCGGATCCTTCGAAAAGAGCCCTGATGGGACGGTCTTCTTCGACATCCTGGTGACACGCCGGTAGGAGGGACCGCTCACCCGGTGTTCACTCTTGCGGACCGCCGGCGTGATTGGCGATGTCCTCCCACTTCCAGGTGGTCCCCATCGCATCATCGGAGGGGAACCACGCCCCGGTGGTCTCGCGATCCCGCGGCGTGGGACCGGTGGCGCCCTGCCCTGAGACTGGCGCCTGATCCTTCAGTGCGGTGACCCGGTCTCTGATCGAGGCCATCTGCTGATCCAGGGCGGCCGCCTGGACGGCGGCGTCGCGGAGTTCATCGAGGATGTCGCCGGGCACCTCGCCGTCGTAGGTGTAGTAGATCTTGTGCTCCAGCGAGGCCCAGAAGTCCATCGCCACGGTGCGGATCTGGACCTCCACGTAGACGAACTCGGTGCGGTTGGACAGGAAGACCGGCACCTGGACGATCACATGCAGGCTCTGGTAGCCGTTGACCTTGGGCGTGCGGATATAGTCCTTGACCTCGACGACCCGCAGGTCCGGCTGGCTGCACAGCATCTCCGCGACCCAGTAGGCGTCTGAGACGAAGGAGCAGGTGATCCGGATCCCCGCAATGTCTCGGATCGAGTGTCGGATGCTCTCCAGGGTGGGCTCGGCGCCATAGCGCTGCACCTTGTCCAGGATCCGGTCCAGGGACTTCAGCCGGTAGTTCACATGCTCGATGGGGGAGTAGTCGCGGGTGTGCTCGAACTCCTCGCGCAGCACATTGATCTTGGTCAGCACCTCGTCCATGCCGAACTTATAGTGCAGCTGAAACTCGGTGAGCTGCCGACGGATGTCGACCATCCGCACCGCCACCCCGTCGCGGCCATCCCCGGCGCCGCTGTGCAGCTCCGAGAGCAGGGCGCGGTAGACATCTGACTCGCTACGCTGCGCCTGTTTCGTCTGCTTCCCCACGGGCGCCTGCTGGGCCAGATCCTTGCCCGGCGGAACCCGGACTCCGGCGCTGAGCGAGACCCCCTCGGGAGCCTCAACGGGAAGGAAATGATGGTCAGTGGCAGGAGCGTGTCCAGCGGACATGGGGGAGGTTCTCCTAGGGGTTCAGGGGCTCGCCGCGCGGAGCAGGGAGTCGACGGTCATAGGACCGTTGCTTCGATTCTCGACCCTAGGCGCATTGTCTGTGAAGTCCCGCAACAGAATCGTTGTGATCGCCTGCACCTGCCCACCGCTAGGCTGGAGGCCTGGATCCTCGACGGTGAGCGATGCTGCGGAATGCGGCCCACGCACCCCGTCGGATGAGACCCCAAACACAACATCTGGTGAAGACCCGAGGGCGCAGACGCAACATCTTCTGATTTCGGGCATCAGACACGCCGAGACACGCGGCGCTTCGAGAAACTTCTTCTTGGGAGCATCGAACTCCACAGCTGTGGAGGAATGACCGGGATGGGTGTTGCTTCCGCGTCATTGCAGGGGAGTCGTGGTCCACAGGTCCTGTGGACAGCCGGTGGAGAACTACATCGGTGCAAGTACATCATCTAGTGGCTGCTGATATCTCCGGACCCAAGATGTAGTATTGGGGCATAGCCAAAACGTCACGTTCGAATCGGGGAGTCCCATGTCTGTCACTGTCTACACCAAGCCCGCATGCGTCCAGTGCAACGCCACTTACCGCGCCCTGGACAAGAACGGCGTGACCTACGAGACCGTCGACATCACTCAGGATGCCGAGGCCCTCGAGCGGCTTCGCGGCCTGGGCTACATGCAGGCCCCCGTGGTCATCACCGAGGCCGATCACTGGTCCGGATTCCGTCCCGACAAGATCTCCGAGCTGGCCGTACAGCACGCTGCGATCAGCTCGGTCGCCTGATGCAGCCGTGAACACCATGGCGAGGCTGATCTACTTCTCCTCGGTGTCGAACAACACGCACCGCTTCGTGGAGAAGCTTCAGCACGGGGCGGGGGAGGTAGCGAGGCTTCCGCTGCGCACCAAGGATGAGACCCTCGCGGCGGAGCGGCCCTTCGTCCTGGTCCTTCCCTCCTACGGAGCCGACGCCGGCGAAGGCTCGGTGCCGAAACAGGTCATCAAGTTCCTCAATGTTGAATCCAACAGGAACCTCCTGCGCGGAGTGATCGGCGCGGGCAACACGAATTTTCACGAGAGCTACTGCATCGCCGGGGACATCGTCGCCGCCAAGTGCCGAGTCCCTCACCTCTACAGATTTGAACTGATGGGCACACCGGAAGACGTGGCCACAGTTCAAACGGGATTGGAAGAGTTTTGGAAACAGCAACCAAGCCATTGAACGCGGCGAGCACCGCCCAGACCCAGGACGGCCGGGACTCCATGGGCGCACCGCTGGCCAAAGTCATGCCCGCCCAGTGGCAGGGCCTGAGCTACCACGAGCTCAACGCCATGCTCAACCTCTACGGTCCCGATGGTGAGATCCAGTTCGAGGCCGATCAGCTGGCGGCTCGGCAGTACTTCCTGGACCACGTGAACACCAACACGGTCTTCTTCCACAACCTGGAGGAGAAGCTGGGCTACCTGGTCGAGAACGACTATTACGAGCCCGAGACGCTTCAGCAGTACTCCCAGGAGTTCATCCGCGCCATCTTCGACCGGGCCTACGCCGCGAAGTTCCGCTTCCCCACCTTCCTGGGTGCCTTCAAGTTCTACACCTCCTACGCGCTGAAGACCTTCGACGGTGACCGCTACCTGGAGCGCTACGAGGACCGCGTCACCATGGTCGCGCTGCACCTGGCCCGCGGCGATGAGCAGCTCGCGAACAAGATGGTCGACGAGATGATCTCCGGCCGCTTCCAGCCCGCGACCCCGACCTTCCTGAACTCCGGGAAGAAGCAGCGCGGCGAGCTGGTCTCCTGCTTCCTGCTGCGCATCGAGGACAACATGGAGTCCATCGCGCGTGCCATCAACTCCTCGCTGCAGCTCTCCAAGCGCGGGGGAGGCGTGGCGCTCTCGCTGACCAACATCCGGGAGAACGGCGCCCCGATCAAGCACATCCAGAACCAGTCCTCCGGGGTGATCCCGGTGATGAAGCTGCTGGAAGACTCCTTCTCCTACGCCAACCAGCTCGGTGCACGCCAGGGCGCCGGCGCGGTGTACCTCAACGCCCACCACCCCGACATCTTCCGCTTCCTGGACACCAAGCGGGAGAACGCGGACGAGAAGATCCGGATCAAGACGCTCTCGCTCGGCGTCGTCGTCCCGGACATCACCTTCGAGCTCGCCAAGAAGAACGAGCCGATGTACCTGTTCAGCCCCTATGACGTCCAGCGCGTCTACGGCAAGGCGTTCAGCGAGATCTCGGTGACCGAGAAGTACCACGAGATGGTCGACGACGCGCGGATCCGCAAGACCAAGATCAACGCCCGCGAGTTCTTCCAGACCCTGGCCGAGATCCAGTTCGAATCCGGCTACCCGTATGTGATGTTCGAAGACACGGTCAACCGTGCGAACCCGATCGCCGGACGGATCTCCATGTCCAACCTGTGCTCGGAGATCCTTCAGGTCTCGGAGCCCAGCGAGTACGCCGACGATCTGAGCTACTCCGAGATCGGCAAGGACATCTCGTGCAACCTTGGCTCGATGAACATCGCCAAGGCGATGGACTCCCCGGACTTCGGGCAGACCATCGAGACCGCGATCCGCACCCTGACCGCCGTCTCGGACATGTCCTACATCAACTCGGTGCCCTCCATCGCTGAGGGCAACCGCCGGTCGCACGCGATCGGTCTGGGCCAGATGAACCTGCACGGCTACCTGGCCCGGGAACGCGTGCACTATGGGTCCGAAGAGGGCCTCGACTTCACCAACATCTACTTCTACACGGTGCTCTACCACGCGTTGCGCGCCTCGAACCAGATCGCGATCGAGAGCGGTCAGAGCTTCGACGGCTTCGAGAACTCGCAGTACGCTTCCGGAGAATTCTTCGAGAAGTACACCGAGCAGCTCTGGGCCCCGGCCACCGATAAGGTCCGCACCCTGTTCGGCCATGTGAGCATCCCGACCCAGGAGGACTGGCGCGAGCTCAAGGCCTCGGTCATGGCCCATGGCATCTACAACCAGAACCTGCAGGCGGTGCCGCCCACCGGCTCCATCTCCTACATCAACAACTCCACCTCCTCGATCCACCCGGTGGCCTCGAAGATCGAGATCCGCAAAGAGGGCAAGCTCGGTCGGGTCTACTACCCGGCGCCCTACCTGACCAACGACAACCTGGAGTACTACCAGGATGCCTACGAGATCGGGTACGAGAAGATCATCGACACCTACGCCGCTGCCACCCAGCACGTGGACCAGGGCCTGTCCCTGACGCTGTTCTTCAAGGACACCGCCAGCACCCGCGACATCAACAAGGCGCAGATCTACGCCTGGCGCAAGGGCATCAAGACGCTCTACTACATCCGGCTGCGTCAGCTCGCGCTGGAAGGCACCGAGGTCGACGGCTGCGTGTCCTGCATGCTGTGACCCCAGGTCCCATCCGGGCCGTGACGACCATGGCCCCTCCCGGAACTCCACGCTTCCTCTAGAAAGAGACTCCTGACGTTGACACCATCTAAAGCGCTCCTCGAGCACGTCGAGGCGATCAACTGGAACCGCCTCGAAGACGAGAAGGACAGCGAGGTCTGGAACCGGCTGGTCAACAACTTCTGGCTGCCGGAGAAGATCCCGCTCTCCAACGACGTCCAGTCCTGGGCCACGCTGACCGAAGAGGAGAAGACCCTCACCATGCGGGTCTTCACCGGGCTGACCCTGCTGGACACCATCCAGGGCACCGTGGGTGCGGTCGCATTGATCCCCCATGCACTGACCCAGCACGAGGAGGCGGTGCTGACCAACATCTCCTTCATGGAGTCGGTCCACGCCAAGTCCTACTCCCAGATCTTCTCCACGCTGTGCTCCACCAAGGAGATCGACGAGGCGTTCCGCTGGTCCAAGGAGAACGTGAACCTGCAGCGCAAGGCGCAGATCGTCATGGACTACTACCACGGCGATGACGGACTCAAGAAGCGGGTGGCCTCGACCATCCTGGAGTCCTTCCTGTTCTACTCCGGGTTCTACCTGCCCATGCACTGGTCCTCACGGGCCAAGCTGACCAACACCGCAGACATCATCCGGCTGATCATCCGCGACGAGGCCGTGCACGGGTACTACATCGGCTATAAGTACCAGCGCGCCCTGGAGCGCGAGACCCCGGAGCGTCAGCAGGAGCTCAAGGATTACACCTACGAGCTGATGTACGAGCTCTACGAGAACGAGCTGCAGTACACCCACGACCTCTACGACGGAGTGGGCCTCAGCGAGGACGTCAAGAAGTTCCTGCACTACAACGCCAACAAGGCCCTGATGAACCTGGGCTACGAGGCGATGTTCCCCAAGGAGATCAGCGACGTGAACCCCGCGATCCTCTCGGCGCTGAGCCCGAACGCCGACGAGAACCACGACTTCTTCTCCGGCTCCGGCTCCTCCTACGTGATCGGCAAGGCCGAGGAGACCGAGGACGACGACTGGGACTTCTAGTGCGTCAGCCCTGAGTCCTGCCCCACCGGACGCGTGAATGGCCCTGCTCTGCAGTCTTCTGCAGAGCAGGGCCATTCCTGTATCGGACGCAGTCTCGACAGAGGCTCCTTGTTGTTCGCCTGCTGGCTGTGAGGATTCAACGTGGTGCGGTCGGACTCTGCATAGCCTTGGGGCAGACGGTCCTGGCTCGGACCAGCGATCTGGTGCGGCCTGCGCGCCGTTGTTCCGCCGCGACAGGAGACCCCCATGGGGCAGCCCCACCCCTCATCGCCCCACCGCGAGCGCCACACATCGAGCGCCCTGGTCGAGCGCCCTGGTCGAGAGATGGGTCGCACCGTGGAACGGCGACTACGACATCGCTGAGCAGATCGTCTCCGAGCGCAACCGCGTGCACGCGGCGATGTTCGATGGAGGAGACGGCATCGAATGGGGCCCCCTCCTCGACGGTGACCTGGTCCTGCTGCGCTGGGCGGCCACCGGGCACTGCGGCCGGACAATGCCGGGGCCGCCGCCGCAGTGGGCACTGCTGGGCGCTTCCACGGCACGGACCTTCTTTGGGTCGAAGAAGATCGAATCATCGAGTACTGGCTCCATGCCGAGAGTCTCGCCTGGATGACTCAGCTGCAGGTCGGCGTCGGCTGAGAGCAGGCACGGGGCGCCCAGGCAGAAGGCCCGATGACGTAAACTCGGGTGTCGTCCCAGCTCACGACCCACAAGCGACAGACACATCCCCATGGCACAGACTCAATGACGACGGCAGAGCCGCTCCACGTCTATCGGCAGCCCAGAAGCCTCGGCGCCGAGGCTGATCTCGAGCGGGCGCTGACGCTCTTGCAGCGCACTCGCGCCGCGGGCAGCCCCCGTGATGCGCGGCGAGCCTCGGATGGCCGGGTCGCCCCGCTGCTGCGGATGTACCGTCCGGACCCCACAGTGGCCTTCGGACAGCGCGATGAGCGGCTGCCCGGATTCGCTGCGGCGGCCCAGGCCTGTCGCGAGGAAGGCTTCACGCCGCTGGTTCGTCGAGCCGGGGGCCGGGCAGCGGCCTATCATCAGGGTTCCCTGGTGCTCGATCACATCGAGCCTGACCCGGATCCGATCCGTCACTCCCAGGCCCGCTTCACCGAGTTCGGCGAACTCCTGCGCGACGCGCTGGAGGCTGCCGGGGTCTCAGCACGGCTCGGTCCGATCCCGGGGGAGTACTGCCCGGGAGACCATTCGGTCCACGGGGTCTCACGAGAGCTTCCGGATGTACGGATCAAGCTCATCGGGACCGCCCAGCGGGTCATCAGCTCGGGTTGGCTCTTCTCCTCCTCGATCATCGTCGAGGACGGAGCGCCGATCCGCCGGGTGCTCTCCCGGGCCTATGAGGCGCTCGGGATTCCCTGGGACCCGCTCACCGCCGGTGCGATCACCGACCTCGGTGTCGAGACCACCGTGGAGAAGATCGAAGCCGCGGTGCTCCAGGTCTACCGGAGGCACTGGGAGCTGGAAGAGATCGACGAACCCTCGCCGATCCCTCCCAGCGTCACCACGCGCGGCTGACCGGGGCCCGCAGCGGATCAGGTACCGCAGCAGATCAGTCGCCGCGGCTGCTCAGTTGCCGCAGCGGGTCACTCGCCGCGATCGATCCATTCCTGCAGATGCGGCGACTCAGCCCCGATGGAGGTCGAAGGACCGTGTCCGGTGTTGACCACCGTGGCCCCCGGGAGCTCCTGGAACAGTCGGGTCCGGATCGACTCGATGATGGTCTCGAAGCTGGAGTACGACCGACCGGTCGCGCCGGGTCCGCCGGAGAACAAGGTGTCTCCAGAGAACAGCACCGGCTGGGTGGCTCCGTCCGGCCCGGTCAGGGACTCGGAATAGAAGCAGGTGGATCCGGGGGAGTGGCCCGGGGTATGGAGTGCCACCAGGGTGGCGTCTCCCACGGTGAACACGTCGCCGTCGCTGATGTGCACATCCGGCACGGTGCCCTCATGCACGGCGTCCCAGAGCATCTGGTCCTCCGGGTTGAGGTGGATTCTGCCACCGAGACGCTTCTGCACCTCCAGGGCCTGGCTGATGTGATCGTCATGTCCGTGGGTCAGCAGGATCGCGCTCACGGCGCGTTCTCCCACCGCCGCGGCCACAGCATCGGCGTCGTGGGCGGGATCGATGATGATCACTTCATTCTCATCACCGATGATCCAGACGTTGTTCTCGACATCCCAGGTGCCGCCGTCGAGCGAGAAGGTTCCGGAGGTGACGAGATTCTCAAAGCGGGTGCTCATAGGGTTCCTCAATTCTGGGTTGCGGACTGGAGCTCCACGACCGAGCGCAGCACCTCGCCGCGATTCATCGTGTCGAAGGCCTCCTGGACCTGGTCCAGGCTGACGCGTTCGGTGACGAACGCATCGAGGTCGAGGTTGCCGTTGCGGTAATGGCTCACCAGCATCGGGAAGTCCCGGGACGGCAGGCAGTCGCCGTACCAGGAGGACTTCAGCGATCCGCCGCGGCCGAAGAAGTCAGCCAGCGGCAGCTCCAGCATGAGCGAGGGATCTGGAACGCCGACCAGCACCACGCGTCCGGCAAGGTCGCGGGCGTAGAACGCCTGCTTATAGGTCTCCGGCCGGCCCACCGCGTCGATGACCACATCGGCGCCGAAGCCCCCGGTCAGCTCGCGGATGGTCTCGACGGCGTCGGACTCCTTCGAGTTGACGGTGTGGGTGGCGCCGAGCTCCGCGGCCTTGGCGAGCTTCCGGTCGTCCAGGTCCACCGCGATGATGGTGGTGGCTCCGGCAAGCTTGGCGCCGAGCACCGCGGCGGTCCCGACGCCGCCGGCGCCGATCACGGCGACGGACTCGCCGCGCTGGACCTCACCGGTGTTGATCGCGGCACCGATTCCGGCCATGATCCCGCAGCCCAGCAGTCCGACGGCGGCATTGGACTCCGCCGGCAGGTCTTGGATCACGGTGCACTGTCCGGCAGCGACCAGGGTCTTCTCGGCGAAAGCGCCGATGCCCAGGGCTGCTTCCAACGGGGTGCCGTCGGTCAGCGTCATCTGCTGCTGCGCGTTGTGGGTGTCGAAGCAGTACTTCGGCTCACCCTTGCGGCAGGCTCGGCACTCACCACAGACCGCGCGCCAGTTCAGGATCACGGTGTCACCGACCTTCACGTTGGTCACACCCTCGCCGATCTTCGAGACCCGGCCGGTGGCCTCGTGGCCCAGCAGGTAGGGGAAGTTGTCGCCCACCTCGCCCTGCTGGTAATGCTGATCGGTCTGGCACACGCCGCAGGTCAAGACGTCGACCACGACCTCACCAGCGATCGGGTCCGGCACGATGATCTGCTCGAGGACGGCGGGGCCGTCCTTCTCTTTGACGACGACGGCACTAACGGTCTGGGACATTGCCAGCTCCTAAATATCTGCAGGTCACACGTTCGGCGAGTCTTGCACGCCGGTTTCCACGATATCTCAGGAGGAAGACCCTGACCTCAGCCGGTGAAGACCTGAGGGAACTGCACGATGATGCTGCCCGCCACCACCAGGTAGATCAGCACGATGACCACCCACCACCAGTCCGCAGAGAGCTTCTTCAGCCCCGGACCGACGGGCAGGACCCCGGTGGCGATATTGCGAGTCGTGACGATCACGAACATCGGGATGACCGCAGCCCAGACCACCATGCAGTACGGGCACAGCGCGCCGATGACGAACACCGCCTGGGACCAGAGCCAGATGCAGAAGAGCATCGCGAAGCTCACCCCAGCCTGCAGTCCGATCCAGTACCAGCGGGGCAGCTGGACCCGGCCCAGGATGGTCACCGCGACCAGGATCGCCATCGGGAAACCGATCACGCCGAGGAAGATGTTCGGGAAGCCGAAGCTGGAAGCCTGCCAGGAGTCCATCACTAGACCGCAGGAGACCCAGGGATTGATGTCGCAGGCCGTGGTGTAGTCGGCGTCCTGCCAGAGCTGGATGCGCTCATGCATCAACAGCCCGCTGGCCACTGCGCCGACCACGGAGGTCAGCAGCAGCCACAGCCCCACCGAACGGGTTCCGGCGATGTGGGGACGAATCAGCTGCTCGGTCGGGTAAAGGGCCATGCGGGGATTCTACGCAAGTTCTCAGAAGGGGTATGCGATACTGAGTAACATCGGCGAGCGGACCACACCCGCAGACCGAGAAGGCTTCCATGCCATCACCTGGGCCCCATAGACGCCGTTGTGAGATACGTCACAGCAGGGGCCGAGGACTGATGAGTAGCCACTGGAAGGCCGCGCAGAGCGCGCTCCGTGAAAGGGAGCAGCGCCCGGAAGGCCAGTGGAGCTAAGAACATAGGTTTGAGACAACATCAATATGTGGAATGAGCAGGTCGCACCCTCTGTGAGAGACAGGGTCAACGCGACCGGCTGAATTCACCCAAGCAGAGCCGCGGACGCGGTGAGTGTGGCACCGTGGGAGCGGTCAGGAGCAACTCCATAATGTCCCACCCCGAGACCCCCGCGGACGACGCAGCGGGCAGCAACGACATCTTCAATCCCTTCAGTGCACCGCAGTCCTCGAGCGAGAGCCCCCAGCCCTCCAGCGACGCGGACGAGGCACCAGAGCCCGAAGAGCCCCGGGCCGCCGCCCAGGACGACGCCGTGAACGTCTTGTTCCAGGCGCCGGATCTGGCCACGGTCAAAGCCCGCACCCCCTCGAAGACCCGCAGCGCCGACGATGCGGACTCCGACTCCCGCGGCTCCTCAGCGTCGAGCCGCGATTCCCAGACCAGGGATTTCGAGGACGACGACTCCCAGGACTGGGATGCCCAGTCCGAGGATGATCAGGACGAGGACGGCTCGGGCCGCCGCTCACGCCGGAAGCGCCGCCGCGGCGGCCGGAACAGAACCGCGGCTCCGAGGACTCCCGGGGGTCCAGCGACTCCGAGTCATCGGAGGCGCAGTCCTCAGCCGGGGACTCCGCGGACCGCGGGAACGGCTCGCAGTCCAACGACACGAAGAACTCAGACGCGAAGAACCCAGATGCGAAGAACGGTGACTCCGGCAACGGGTCAGGCTCGCAGAACCGCGGGGACCGGGAGACCGACTCCGCCGAGGATGACTCACCGGTGATCCGCAAGCGCCGTCGTCGTCGTCGGGGCAGCGCCGACCTCGAGGTTGAGTCCAATGAGGATGATGCCCACACCGTGACCCGGGTCCGGGCTCCGCGTGAGGCCGCCGAGGCCCCGGTCTCGGACAAGGTCACCGGGCTCAAGGGCTCCACCCGGCTCGAGGCGAAGCGGCAGCGCCGCCGGTCCTCCCGTGACACCGGACGGCGTCGTCAGGTGATCACCGAGGCCGAGTTCCTGGCCCGCCGTGAATCCGTGGACCGCAAGATGATCGTGCGACAGCGCGGGGAGCGGATCCAGATCGGCGTGCTCGAGGACGGCGTGCTCGCGGAGCACTACGTCTCGCACACCACCCAGGACTCGCTGATCGGCAACGTCTACCTCGGCAAGGTCCAGAACGTGCTGCCCTCCATGGAGGCCGCCTTCGTGGACATCGGCCGCGGCCGAAACGCCGTGCTCTACGCCGGTGAGGTCGACTGGGCCGCCTCGCGCCTCAACGGCGGTCCGCGCAAGATCGAGAACGCGCTGAAGTCCGGCGACTCCGTGCTGGTCCAGGTCACCAAGGACCCGGTCGGACACAAGGGTGCCCGGCTGACCAGCCAGATCTCACTTCCCGGCCGCTACCTGGTGTTCGTGCCCGGTGGCTCGATGACCGGGATCTCCCGGAAGCTGCCAGACACCGAGCGCGCCCGGCTGAAGAAGGTCCTGAAGGACCACATGCCCGACAACGCCGGCGTGATCGTGCGCACCGCCGCGGAAGGCGCCTCCGAGGAGGAGCTGACCAACGACATCAACCGACTGCGCTCGCTCTGGGAGCAGATCCAGCGCCAGTCCGATGACAAGAAGGTGCTGGCCCCGGAGCTGTTCTACGCCGAGCCCGACCTGACCATCAAGGTCGTCCGCGACGTGTTCAACGAGGACTTCTCCTCCATGGAGGTCCAGGGTGAAGAGACCTGGGACAACATCGAGGCCTATGTCACCTATGTGGCCCCACACCTGCTCGACCGGCTCCAGCAGTGGATCCCAGAGGAGCAGCAGGCCAACGACATCTTCTCGCACCACCGGATCGACGAGCAGCTGAACAAGGCGCTGGACCGCAAGGTCAACCTGCCCTCCGGCGGCTCGCTGGTCTTTGACCGCACCGAAGCCATGACCGTGGTCGACGTCAACACCGGCAAGTTCATCGGATCCGGCGGCAACCTCGAGGAGACCGTCACCAAGAACAACCTCGAGGCCGCCGAGGAGCTCGTCCGGCAGCTGCGCCTGCGCGACATCGGCGGGATCATCGTGGTCGATTTCATCGACATGGTCCTGGAGGTCAACCGGGACCTGGTGCTGCGCCGGCTCGTCGAGTGCCTCGGACGCGACCGCACCAAGCACCAGGTCGCCGAGGTGACCTCGTTGGGCCTGATCCAGATGACCCGCAAGCGTATGGGCACCGGCCTCCTGGAGGTCTTCTCCGAAGACTGCGAGCACTGCGCGGGCCGCGGCGTGATCACCCACGCCGAGCCGATCGAGCATGGCGGCTCCTTCACCTCCCATGGGGACCCGCAGAAGGCCCGGGCGCCCAAGAAGCGGCGCAAGTCCAAGGGCCGCCGCTCCGAGGACGAGAATGACTCGGCCCAGTCCGCGCCCGAGGTGAGCGCCGAGGAGAAGGAGCGCCAGGAGAAGGCACGCCAGGCACTGGCCCAGGTCGCCGCCGCCTCGAAGCACGCCGATCAGGAGCAGCGCCCCGCCGGCGAGGATCGCCATAAGGAGACTGACACCGTCTCCGCGCAGGGCTCCGCGGGCAGCCCCGAGAAGTCCGGCGATCGCAGCGACGGCGGCCCTCGGGCTGAGAACCAGCAGTCCGGTTCTGCCTCAGGTTCCGCCTCGGGGTCTCGCCCGGCACGCCGCCGAGGCCGCCGCAGCGCCAGCCAGCCTGCCGGCAGCACCTCTCAGGGCGGCAATGCCCAGGCCGGCGCCGCTCAGTCCGGCGCTGCTCAGGACGACAACGAACAGAGCAGCACTAAGCAGGCCAGCGCCGAGCAGGGCGGGGCAGCCAAGTCCGGGGCCGGGAAGTCTGAGGCAGCGAAGTCTGAGCGCCAGGCAGCGGAGCCGACCGGCGCCTCCAGTGAGAAGGTGCTCAAGATCGGCGGCGAAGAGGTCCCGCTTCCACGCGCCGAGAAGCGCGAGCGGCAGGCGCCCTCCTCCGCAGGCGGCTCCGGCCAGGACAAGCAGGCCTCGTTGGACACCCTGGGGCAGGCGCTGGACTCGCGTGAACCGCGCAGCCCGGCACCGGTGCGTCGCCGTCGTCGTGCCGCAGGGTCTCTGCAGGGCGTCTCCGGTGAGGTCCAGCAGATCCCCACCGCGCAGAAGCCCGAAGGCAAGACGTTCTCCTCGACGCCGTCGGAGCAGAGTTCTGCCGAGACCCCGAAGAAGAAGCCCGCGAGCGAGCCGGTGATGTTCGGGGTAGGGGTTAAGGCCGAGGAGATCGCCCGCCCCGAGTAGCCGGAGGGCCGTGCCCGATCCCTCAGCGGGGGATCGGCCGCGGCCAACTTGCTGTCCCTGAGGTCCTCGCGTAAGGTTGACCCTTGGTGTGATAAGCACCGATATGTCTTCCGCGCAGATCTGTGGAGAGTCTCCGTTCCAGGAGGACCCCCATGGATATGCGCGATTGGTTTAGTCCGAAATGATCATCGAGAGAAGTGAGTCCCAAGTGGTGTACGCGATTGTCCGCGCTGGCGGCCGCCAGGAAAAGGTTTCCGTTGGAGACCTCGTGACCGTTGACCGAGTTCCGGGCGCGGCAGGCAGCACCATTAAGCTGCCGGCAGTGATGCTGGTGGACGGGGACAAGGTCACTACCGCAGCAGATGAGCTCGCCAAGATCACGGTTGAGGCCGAGGTCCTGGAGAACCTGCGCGGTAAGAAGATCGTCATTGAGAAGTTCAAGAACAAGACCGGCTACCGCAAGCGCCAGGGTCACCGTTCTGAGCTCACCCGCATCAAGGTGACCTCGATCGCCTGAGGCGATCCAGGTTCGCAGATCCCCCGTTCTCCCTGAGAGGTAGGCAGACCCATGGCACATAAAAAAGGTGCGAGCTCGACTCGCAACGGCCGCGATTCCAACGCCCAGTACCTGGGCGTGAAGCGCTTCGGCGGCCAGAACGTCTCCGCTGGTGAGATCCTGATCCGCCAGCGCGGCACCAAGTTCCACCCCGGCGTCAACGTCGGACGCGGTGGCGATGACACCCTCTTCGCACTGGCAGAAGGCGCCGTCGAGTTCGGCAGCCGTCGCGGTCGGAAGGTCGTCAACATCGTCCCAGCAGCCTGATTCAGGCCTGCACAGACGTTTCGTACGTAAAGTCGAGGGTGGGCCCACTTGATGGGCCCACCCTCGACTTGTCTTAAGTCAGAATTTTCTTCAAGGAGTCTCCAGCCATGGCACATTTCGTCGACCGAGTGGTCCTCCACACCACGGGCGGTAACGGTGGCCACGGCTGCGTCTCCGTGCACCGCGAGAAGTTCAAACCCCTCGGCGGGCCCGACGGCGGCAACGGCGGGGACGGCGGCTCGGTGGTCCTCGTGGTCGACCCGCAGACCACGACCCTGCTGGAGTACCACCACCGGCCCCACCGCCACGGCGAGAACGGCGGAGTCGGCCAGGGCGATCTCCGCCATGGCACCCGTGGTCCCGTGCTGGAGCTCCCCGTGCCCGAGGGCACCGTGGTCAAGGACCGCGACGGCCGGGTCCTGGCTGACCTGGTCGAGCCCGGTGCCCGATACACCATCTCCGAAGGCGGCCAGGGCGGCCTCGGCAACGCCTCACTCTCCTCGAAGAAGCGCAAGGCCCCCGGCTTCGCGCTGCTGGGCACCCCCGGCGAGGCTAACGACATCGTCCTGGAGCTGAAGTCCGTCGCGGACATCGCCCTGGTCGGCTTCCCCTCCGCCGGCAAGTCCAGCCTGATCGCCGCGATGAGCGCCGCGCGGCCCAAGATCGCTGACTACCCCTTCACCACCCTGGTGCCCAACCTGGGCGTCGTCCAGGCCGGGGAGACCCGCTTCACGGTGGCCGACGTGCCCGGGCTGATCCCCGGCGCCGCCGAGGGCAAGGGCCTGGGACATGAGTTCCTGCGCCACGTGGAGCGCTGCGCCGCGCTGGTCCACGTGCTCGACTGCGCCTCGCTGGAGAGCGACCGTGACCCGCTGGGCGACCTCGACGCCATCGAGGCAGAGCTCGCGGCCTACGCCCCGGACAAGGTCGAGGGCGCCGGCGGCACCGAGGACAACTCCTCCAACGCCGTTCCGCTCAATGAGCGGCCCCGCCTGATCGCGCTGAACAAGACCGATCTGCCCGACGGTGCCGCGATGGCCGAGATGGTGCGTGCCGATCTCACCGACCGCGGCTACCGGGTCTTCGACGTCTCCGCGCTGAACCGCGACGGTCTGCGCGACCTCGGCTTCGCCATGGCCGAGCTGGTCCTCGAGGCACGAGCCCAGCGCGAGATCGAGCCCGCACCGGTGCCGGTCACCGTGCGGCCCCGCTCGGTCAATCGCAAGCAGTTCACCGTCACGGCAGAGTCCAAGGGCGGCGAGCCGCTGTGGCGGGTGCGCGGTGACAAGCCAGAGCGCTGGATCCTGCAGACCGACTTCGGCAACGACGAAGCCGTGGGTTACCTCGCCGACCGCCTGGTGGCCGTGGGCATCGAGGACGAGCTGTTCAAGCAGGGCGCCAAGCCCGGCGAGGCCGTGGTCATCGGCTCCGAAGAGGACGGCGTGGTCTTCGACTGGGAGCCCACCATGGCTGCCGGCGCCGAGCACCTCGGCGGTCCTCGCGGCACCGACCTGCGCCTGGACGACCACTCCCGGCCCACCCGTGCGGAGAAGAAGCAGGAACAGGCAGACCGCCGCGCCGCGAAGGTCGCCACCCGGGCCGAGATGGACGTGGAGTACCGCTCCCAGAACGGTGCACCCACCAAGCGCAAGGACGACGGCGCGCCCACCAGCGTGACCGACGAGGACGGCGTGGAGATCTTCTACCCGCACGGCAACCCTGATGATCTGCAGGACGAGGGCTTCGGCACGGACGAGGCGGAGACCGACCGGTCATGAGCACGCCCCGGCTGACCGAGTCGATGGTCACCTCCCGCACCGATCTGGTCGATGCCCGACGCGTGGTGGTCAAGATCGGCTCCTCCTCGCTGACCACCCTTGACGGGGGCATCTCCGTGGACGCGCTGAATCTACTGGTGGCGGATCTGCAGGTGCTGCGTGAGCGCGGCACCGAGGTCGTGCTGGTCTCCTCCGGCGCGATCGCCGCCGGTCTGGCGCCGCTGGGTCTGGGCACCCGACCCGCGGACCTCGCGACCCAGCAGGCGGCAGCCGCCGTCGGCCAGGGGTTGCTGCTGGCGCACTACACCCGGGCGTTCGCCCAGTACCAGACCACGGTTTCGCAGGTGCTGCTCACCGTGGAGGACCTGATGCGGCGCACCCAGTACACCAACGCGCTGCGCACCCTGGAGAAGCTGCTCAGCCTCGGGGCGGTGCCGGTGGTCAATGAGAACGACGCGGTGGCCACCCACGAGATCCGTTTCGGCGACAACGACCGGCTCGCCGCGCTGACCGCGAACCTGCTGCGCGCCGACGCGCTGATCCTGCTCTCCGATGTGGATGCGCTCTATGACGGTCCGCCCGAGCAGGGCGGTACTCCGGTCTCGCAGGTCTCCGGCCCGGAGGACCTCATCGGGGTGACCCTGGGTCGTCGCGGGAAGGCCGGTGTGGGCACCGGCGGCATGGTGACCAAGGTCGAAGCCGCGCAGATCGTGGCCTCCAGCGGCATCCCGGCGCTGCTGACCTCCGCGCCGAACGCCCGCCGACTCTTCCACGGCGAAGACGTGGGCACCTTCTTCGAGGCCAGGGGACGACGCCGCGGCGCCCGCTCGGCCTGGATCGCGCACCTGGCGCACCCGAAAGGCCGGCTGAGCATCGACGACGGGGCGGTCGCCGCGGTGGTCGAGGGTCGTCGCTCGTTGCTGCCCGCCGGGATCCTCTCGCTGACCGGAGACTTCGAAGCCTCTGACCCGGTGGAGATCCTCGACCGCGCCGGCACCGTGCGAGCCCGAGGACTGGTGGGGTATTCCTCCACCGAGCTCCCGCAGATGCTGGGCCGCTCCACCGCCGAGCTGGGCACCGACCTGGGGCCGGAATATGAGCGCGCCGTGATTCACGCAGATGACATCGTGCGGATCGAGACTAGGCTGTGAGCATGGCTGAAGAGCAGAAGACTCAGAAGACCGAGACCAGTTCCACGCAGAACACCGCGGCAGAGACCGTCGAGGACGCCTCGGGGGAGGACGCCCCGGACGTCTCGAGCGAGAACTCCCAGGACGTCTCGGGGGAGATCGCCGAGGGCATCCGTGCGGTCGCAGAGCGGGCTCGCGACGCCTCTCGCGGACTGCGCGGCCTGGACCGCGAACACAAGGACAGGACCCTGGCGGCCGTGGCCTCCGGGCTGCGCGAGTCCTTCGCCTCGCTCACCGAAGCGAACCAGGAGGACCTGGATCGGGGTCGTGAGGCCGGGCTCAGCCGTTCACTCTTGGACCGCCTGGCGCTCAGCCACGAGCGCATCGAGGCCCTCGCCGCCTCTGTGGAGGAGATCATGGGTCTCAGCGATCCCGTCGGCCGGGTGCTGCAGGGCCGAACGCTGCCCAACGGCCTGCGCCTGACCCAGGTCAGCGTCCCACTCGGGGTGATGGGCGTGATCTACGAGGCCCGTCCCAACGTCACCATCGATATCGCAGCACTCGGACTGAAGTCCGGCAACGCGGTGATCCTGCGCGGCGGGTCAGCCGCACAGAAGACCAACGAGATGCTGTTGGCCATCATTCGGGATGCGCTGCGCACCACCGCGGTGCCGGTCGACGCGGTGCAGTCCATCGACAGCTTCGGCCGCGAGGGCGCGACCGCGCTGATGACTCAGCGCGGGTCCGTGGATGTGCTGATCCCACGCGGCGGCCGGGAGCTGATCCAGCATGTGGTGCAGAACTCCCGCGTCCCGGTGATCGAGACCGGCGAGGGCAACGTGCACATCTACATCGACGCCCAGGCCGATCCCGAGACCGCGCGCAACATCGTGGTCAACGCCAAGACCTCCCGGCCCAGCGTCTGCAACGCCGCAGAAACCCTGCTGCTCCACGCCGATGCCGCCGATGCCGGCCAGGAGGTCCTGCGCGGGCTGCTGCGCAGCGGCGTGAACCTGCACGTGGACTCCCGGGCCCGCGAATGGCTGCCCGCGACCCAGCCGGAGAGCCTCACCGAGGACCCGGTGAAGTTCGGCACCGTCACCGAGGTCACCGAGGAGGACTTCGCCACCGAATACCACGATCTGGAGCTGGCGGTCGCCGTGGTGGACTCCCTGGATGAGGCCATCACGCACATCACCCGCTTCTCCACCGGCCACACCGAGGCGATCGTGACCGATTCGGTCTCGAACGCCGACCGGTTCGTCGCCGAGGTCGATGCCGCCGCCGTGATCGTCAACGCCTCGACCCGGTTCACCGACGGCGGCCAGTTCGGCCTCGGCGCCGAGGTCGGGATCTCGACGCAGAAGATGCATGCCCGCGGGCCCATGGGCATGGCCGAGCTGACCACCACGAAGTGGATCGTCCGGGGCGAGGGCCAGGTCCGCGCCTGATTCGGCGTACACTGGGGACCGATCAATCCACGTTCATCCCATACGAGGGAGAAGCATGTTCAACCTGCACGTCATCGCCACAGTCCTGGGCGCCGAGGAGACTGCCGCGCTGCCCATCGAGGCGCACTGGTACGGCATCATCATGTTCATCCTGCTGATGTTCCTGCTGCTGATCACCGTGAGCTTCGCCGGGAAGGGTCGCCAGCTGCCCGCCGCGCCGCACGGCGACCACTGACCTCGCTTGGCGCAGCGTCACCCGCGCGTCGCGGCGACCTCAGAGCGAGCTCCAGGTCGACTGCGGCTGGGAATCATGGGTGGCACCTTCGACCCCATCCACCACGGGCACCTGGTCGCGGCGAGTGAAGTGGCCACCGAGTTCGGGCTCGATGAGGTCATCTTCGTGCCTACGGGGGAGCCCTGGCAGAAGGTCGGGCGCGAGGTCGCGCCGGCCGAGCACCGCTACCTGCTGACGGTAGTCGCCACAGCGGCGAACCCCCGCTTCACCGTCTCTCGGGTGGACATCGACCGCGGGGGAGCGACCTACACGATCGACACCCTGCGGGACTTCCGCGAGATGTACCCAGATGCCGAACTGTTCTTCATCACCGGGGCCGACGCGATGGCCCAGATCATGTCTTGGAAGAACGTCGATGAGCTCTGGGAGCTCGCGCACTTCGTGTCGGTGACGCGTCCCGGGTACATCTCCGAGGACTTCGGTCGGACCAAAGAGATCTCTCTGATGGAGATCCCCGCGATGGCGATCTCCTCCACGGACTGCCGCCAGCGGGTCCGCGCCGAGAAGCCCGTCTGGTACCTGGTGCCCGACGGGGTCGTGCAATACATCGCCAAACACCGGCTGTACCAACGAGATCCAGCAGACCCCGCGCGTTGAGTGTCTCGCACCCTCACGCCTCGGCATACGATGGACACCGGTTCTTCACCGTCGAGACCACTTTGAACCAGGGCAATGTTCCGGCTCGGACAGCATTGTCCGACCAGGGACCTCAGGAGGCCGCAGGATGACCGCAGAGAACACCGAGCCGAACGACGCCTCAGGCAAGGATGATCTGCGCGCACGGTACCTACCGGTCTCACGCAAGGAGCTGCGCCGCCAGCGCGAGGCCGAGCTTGCCAAGAAGCGCCCGGGACGACGTCGCCCGCCGAAGCCGGCCATCGACACCACCGCCGCCCCTGCGCCCGTCTCTGCGCTTGATGGTGCGTCCCGTGAGGAAACCCCGCGCGAGGACGCCGAGTCCCGCACCGAGGACCAGCCCAGCACCGCCGTCGATTCCAGCACCGAACGCCAGCGTGGCACTGTCGTCGACACGGGCGCCGACGTCGATGTCGACTCCGCCACTGATCTCACGCCCGAGGCCGACCAGGACACGGGAGCGGACCAAGACACTGGAACGGACCAGGACACTGGAACGGACCAGGGTGCCGGTGCTGCTCCTGCGTTCACGACCGGTTCCGAGTCCACCGGCGGACTCAGCTCCAGCTCAGCGCCTGTCGGGTCCTGGGAGTTCTCCCTGCCAGCCGCCTCCGCTCCGGACGCCACACCTGCTTCGGCACCCGTAGCGGCCGCGGAAGCAGAACTTGCGGATTCTCAGGCAGAAGCCGATTTCTTCGGCACCGAAGAGTCCGACACGCCGGAGGATCGGGCGGAGACAGACTGGTCCGAAGCCGAAGCCGAAGCCGCGCCTGAGGCGCCAGAGGAGACTGCCGGTGAGGCGGTCGACGAGGTGTCGGAGAAGGAGCCTGAGGACGACTCCGAGGTTTCGGAGCCGTCCGAGGACGGTGAAGACCCCCGGCCGGACCTGGCGAACGCCCCCGAGACCGAGCCCGCCTCTGAACTGCCGTCCATACGGCCGCAGGATCTCCCAGGCACCGAGCTCGATGACCAGGAGGAGGCCCCGGTGCCCGCCTCCCGGAAGTCTCGCCGAAGCCTGCAGGTGACCGAGAACATCGCCGCACTCTCCGAGGACAAGCTCGCAGACCTGCAGGGGCTCACTGCGGCGCTGGCCGCCACGGACGACCCGAACCGCGTAGATCCAGAGCTGCTGAAGAAGCAGCAGGCACTGGCGGCTCGGGCGATGCAGGCCAACCAGGAGCGGCTGCGCAAGGAACAGGTCGAAGCCGAGCGTGACGCGAAAGATCCTCGACGTCGACTGCGGCCCGAGTCCGAGGTGATCACGCGCAAGACCCTGCGGGCGCACGTGGAATCCGATGAACCCGCAGAACCCACCGACCACCCGACCGGAGCCATCGAACCGATCCACGCTCGAGGAGCCCACGGTCTGGAAATCGACGCGATGGTCGAACACAGCACGCGTCAGGGAGCGCGTCAGTCCATGATGGGCTGGCTCGTGATCATTCTCGCCGTGCTGCTGATCGTCGCGCTCGGTGTTGTACTCTCATTCATCCTCTAAGCTTGGACGTCATGGCTATCACCGAACTTGTGCTCTCTGAACTCCGCACCGCTGCCTCTGCGGCAGCGGACAAACTTGCGACGAACATCGTCGGGCTCGACGTGGGGGAACGGCTCGGCATCACTGACGCCTTCCTGGTCTGCTCGGCACCCTCCGAACGGCAGATCGGCGCCATCGTCGATGAGGTCGAGCGAGCGCTCAAGGAGGTCCACGACTCCTCGCCGCTGCGCCGAGAAGGTCGCGGCACCGGCACCTGGGTGCTGCTGGACTATGGACATATGGTGGTCCATGTCCAGCACGAAGAGGAGCGCGCCGTCTATGGCCTCGACCGGCTCTACGCCGATGTCGACAAGGTCGATCTGCAGCTCCCCGACGCGCAGTAAAGAGGGTTGTATAGCCCCAGGTCAGCGACTGATCCGAGCGATTCTCCTGGGAATGGGATCCGATTTGCGCAGCGATTCGGGTTCACAGTAGAGTAGGGGAGTTGCCGCGGCGCAGACGCTGATCCGGGGTGATGATCTGGGGGTATGGCGCAGCTGGTAGCGCGTCCGCATGGCATGCGGAAGGTCAGGGGTTCGAATCCCCTTACCTCCACCAGAGCGAAGCAGGTCCGGAGTCCAATAGGACTCCGGACCTTTTTCGTATGCCCAGATTCGTCCTCATGGATCTTTCCGTCAGCCTGCACCCTGACCTGCAGCTGGACCTCTACGGCGCTCCGAGTCAGGCACCCGAGACGTGTCCTGGGTCAGGAGTAGGGTGGAGGCAGACGTCACACCAAACCTCGGAGGTCCCTTCATGCAGCACCGTGTCCTTGGCCGCACCGGCCGCGAAGTATCCACCATCGGTCTCGGCACCTGGCAGTTCGGCGGGGACTTCGGTCGTGTCGAGGAGGCAGACGCCTATGCCGTCATGGATGCCGCAGCCGAGCACGAGGTCACCATCTTTGACACTGCCGACGTCTACGGTGACGGACTCAGCGAGCAGCTGATCGGCAAGTGGCTGGCGAAGAACCCCGAATGGACGGGCCTGGTCGCCACCAAGATGATCCGCCGCGCAGAAGAGCCCAGCCTGGAGCACGCCACGGCCGAGAACTTCCAGGCCTGGGTGGACCGTTCTCGGAAGAATCTCGGTAGAGACACCCTCGACCTGGTGCAGCTGCACTGCCCCAACGATGACGTCTTCGATTCAGACGCCGTCTTCGATCGCCTGGATGCCCTGGTGGAGTCCGGCGCCATCGCCCACTACGGCATCAGTGTGGAGACCGTGGACCAGGCTTTGAGCGCCATCGCCCGGCCGAATGTGGCCTCGGTGCAGATCATCCTCAACGCCTTCCGGCAGAAGCCCTTGGAGAAGGTGCTTCCGGCGGCACGTGAAGCCGGAGTGGGCATCATCGCGCGCGTCCCGCTCGCCAGCGGACTGCTCAGCGGCCGGTACACCAAGGACACCACCTTTGAAGCCTCGGATCACCGCAGCTATAACCGCTCTGGTGAGGCCTTCGACATCGGGGAGACCTTCTCCGGAGTGGACTTCGCGACTGGAGTCGATGCGGCGGCGCAGTTCTCCGAACTCGCGGAACAGGAGGGACTCAAGCCCACGACGGCGGCCCTGGCCTGGATCATCCAGTCCTCCGGCGTGAGCACCGTCATCCCCGGGGCGCGCAATGCCGAGCAGGCCCAGCAGAACGCTGAGGCCGGCGCCGCACCCCAGCTCTCCGATGACTTCCGGGCCGCCGTGCGGAAGCTCTATGCCGATAGGATCGCCCCCTCGGTTCAGGACCGCTGGTAGGCCCTCCCGGAGGCGCCACCGAGCAGAGAACACCGAACAGACACCTTTGAGCAGGAGGACCTATGCGCATTGCCGTCATCGGAGCGACAGGAAACGTGGGAACGGCGGTCTTGCGGCACTTGAGCGGCCGTACCGAGGTGCAGAGCGTGCTCGGGATCGCGCGACGACTCCCCGACACCGACGCCGCTCCCTACGCGGATGCCCAGTGGCACCGCGCAGACATCCAGTACAGCGAAGTCGTGCCGGAGCTCGCCGAGGCGCTGTCCGGCTGTGATGCCGTGATCCACCTGGCCTGGCTGATCCAGCCCAACAGCGAGCGGAGCCTGCTGCGCCGGGTCAACGTGGACGGGACTCGGCACGTGTTGGAGGCCGCGGCACTCGCCGGGGTGCGCCAGGCCGTCGTCGCGTCCTCGGTCGGGGTGTACTCACCGGCCGAGGACGCGACCCCGCGCGACGAGCAGTGGCCCACCGAGGGCATTCCCGGGTCGCACTACAGCCAGGACAAGGTGGCCCAGGAGCGCGTCATGGATGAGTTCCTCGAGGCGCACCCTGGATTCTCTCTGGCACGGCTGCGCCCGGGACTGGTCTTCCAGCGAGAGGCAGGCTCCGAGATCCAGCGCTACTTCGCCGGAGATCTGGCACCGGTGCAGCTGCTGCAGCTCTTCCGCCCGCCGGTGGTACCGGTCCCTGGTGGGATCCGCACCCAGGCCGTGCATGCAGACGATCTGGCTGCCGCTTACGCACAGGCCGCTATCCTCGGGGCTCAGGGTGCGTTCAATGTCTGCGCGGATGACCTCCTCGACGGTGATGCCATCGCGAAGGTCGTCTCCGGGGAGAAGACCCAGGGGATTCCCCTGCGATTGCCAGCCGCCGCGCTGCGACCACTGATGAAGGCCGCTCATCGGGCCCGGATCCTCCCAGCAGATGAAGGCTGGCTAGATATGGGCCGTCATGTGCCGGTCATGGACAACTCACGAGCGAAGCGGGAGCTCGGCTGGGCGCCGCAGCATTCCGGGGCCCAGGCCCTCGAGGAGCTGGTTCAGGGCATGGCCGCCGGGGTCGGCGCCCCCTCGGTTCCTCTGCGCCCCCGGGACATCGACGCCGCGGAACGGCCGGAGCTTCCCTCGACCGACCACGAACTCGGTGGCGAGGTGGACGCCCTGCTGCTGCGCCAATACATGTCAGACCATCTCGCCGGTGCCACAGCGGGAACGAATCGGATCAAGCGCATGGCGGCGGACTATGTGGACACCCCCGTGTTTCCTCAGATCTCCGAGGTGGCCGAAGCCATCACGCGTGAACACGGCTTCCTGGTGAAACTGATCCAGCGCCAGGGTTTCTCGACTCCACCCGGATCCACGACCATCGCCTGGCTGGGGGAGCGGGTGGGACGGCTCAAGCCCAATGGCAGGCCCCCTGGCGGTCGATCACCCTCGACGCTGGTGCTCGAGGCGGAGGTCATGATCACTGCTGTCACGGGCAAGCTTCATGGATGGTCCGTGATGAAGGACCACGCCGCAGCCCTCGGAGTAGACCCGAAGGTCTTCCAGGGGCTGATCGACGATGCAGAGGCCCAGCGCGAGCAGCTGGAGACCGTCCACGAATACGCCCGGCACCGCGCGTTCCGTCGAGACCGCAGCACCTTCGAAAAGACACGCTGAGCATGTAGTTCTGAATTACTCGTAATAACATCTCGATCTTGCTAAGGTCGAAGAGTCCACAAGATAAGTCTGCCCGCCACGTGTCGGGCCGGTGAGATCCCCTTCTGCCTGCGTCAGGCGCAAGGGATCTCGCCTCAGCGAGAAGGAGAGCGAATTGGCACAGACCGATCCGATCCTGACCACTCGACAGGGTCACCCTGTCACCAACAACCAGAACCAGCGCACCGTGGGCAACCGCGGGCCCGCCACGCTGGAGAACTACCAGTTCCTCGAGAAGATCAGCCACTTTGACCGGGAGCGGATCCCGGAGCGTGTGGTCCACGCCCGCGGCTTCGTCGCCTACGGCGAGTTCGAGGCCACCGGGATGATCGGTGACGAGCCGGCATCGAAGTACACCCGCGCAAAGCTCTTCCAGGAAGCCGGCAAGAAGACCGACCTGGCGATCCGCTTCTCCACCGTCATCGGTGGCCGTGACTCCTCCGAGGCCGCCCGGGACCCCCGCGGCTTCGCCGTGAAGTTCTACACCGAAGACGGCAACTGGGACCTGGTCGGCAACAACCTTCCGGTGTTCTTCATCCGCGATGCGATCAAGTTCCCCGACGTGATCCACTCGTTGAAGCCGGACCCGATCACCTTCCGCCAGGAGCCCAACCGCATCCTGGACTTCATGGGCCAGACTCCCGAGTCGATGCACATGCTGACCCACCTCTTCAGCCCGCGCGGCATCCCGGCGACCTACCGCCACATGGAGGGCTTCGGCGTCAACACCTACAAGATGGTCAACGCCGAAGGCGAGACCGTGCTGGTGAAGTACCACTTCCACCCGCGCGCCGGCGTCGCCTCGATGACTGAGGCTGAGTCCGCCAAGGTGCAGGGCCAGGACCTCGGCCACGCCTCGAAGGACCTCTTCGAGTCGATCGAACGCGGCGATTTCCCGCAGTGGGACGTCCATGTCCAGATCATGGAAGACCACGAGCACCCTGAGCTCGGCTGGGATCCGCTGGATGACACCAAGATCTGGCCCGAGGATCAGTTCCCGCTGCGCAAGATCGGTGTCATGACGCTGAATCGCAACGTGGGGGATCACCACAACGAGAACGAGCAGATCGCCATGGGCACCGGTGTCCTGGTCGACGGTCTGGACTTCTCGGACGACAAGATGCTGGTGGGGCGCACGTTCTCCTACTCGGACGCTCAGCGCTACCGCGTGGGTCCGAACTACCTGCAGCTGCCGGTCAACCAGCCCAAGGGCCGCGACGGCCAGGTCTACACGAACCAGCGCGGCGGACTGATGTCCTTCGGCAACGACGTGCACCCTGAGCAGAACCCGCACGTGAACTACGAGCCCTCCATCCACAACGGACTGCACGAGTCCCCGGAGCCGCAGCCGAACAACGCTCCGGCCGTGGGTGGAAAGCTGGTGCAGGCGAACCTGGATCGCCGCAACGATTACCTGCAGGCACGGGGCCGCTACAACACCATGATGGACTGGGAGCGCGATGAGCTGATCAACGTGCTCACCGGCATGCTGGAGCAGTCGGAGCGCGACGTGCAGGAGCGCATCGTCTGGCACTTCTTCATGATCCACGACGACTATGGTCAGCGGATCGCGAAGAACATCGGTCTCACCGTGGATGACGTCAAGCACCTGAAGCCGCTGGCGGTGCAGAACTTCACCGAGGAGGAGGAGCAGCGCCTCGCCAACCTCGGCAACAACGGCGACTCCATCGATCCCGAGCAGTGGGGGACCTGGACCGCTTCGGTGGAGAACCGCCAGGTCTCCGGCGAAGACGTGCTCTCCGGCAACCTGGGGAGCCTCAGCTACAGCAAGTGATGAGTTCCGGACTCGCCACCTTCGGCTGATATGACAATGGCCGGGAACCCTGCGGGGTTCCCGGCCATTGCTGTGTGTCCAACTTCTATGCTGAATCGCCGTGCGGCGAAGCCCCCGCTCAGCAGGGGATCGTCTGTCCCAGAAGGCGGCTCAGTGGTTGCGCAGTGCGTCGATCAGCTCATCCTTGTTCATCTGCGAGTACCCGCTGAGACCGAGCTTCTTGGCCCGGTCCTGCAGCTGCGCCACGGTCCGGTCCTCGTAGTTCGACGCCTCGCCGCCCTTCTCGCCTTCGCTGCTGCGGCCCTCTTTCGCAGCGGCGTTGGCGATCCGGGCCGATTTCTCCTTGGAGTTGCCCTCCTCGCGGAGGCGTTCGTAGAGCTCCTCGTCCTTCACGCTTGAACGTGCCATCTCGCCGATCCTTCCCAGTCTCGTGCTGCTCTGCGGAGCCGCGGTTCAGAAGCCTTTGCCGCCGGTGACCGGAATGACCGAGCCGGAGACGTAGGAGGCCTCTTCGCTTGCGAGGTAGACGTACGCCCCTGCGAGCTCCGCGGGCTGTCCTGGTCGGCCCAGGGGAGTGTCCTGACCGAACTGAGCCACACCGTCGAACCCGGTGGCCGGGATCAGCGGAGTCCAGATTGGCCCTGGCGCCACACCGTTGACCCGGATGCCCTTCTCGGCGAGCTCCGCGGCCATCGACTCGATGAACGCGACCTGCGCGGCCTTGGACATCGCATAGTCGAACAACGGGGCCTTGGGCTCGACCGCCTGGATCGATGTCGTGACAATGATCGAGGCACCGGGATTCATATGAGGCACTGCTTCACGGGTGACCACGATGTGCGCAATCAGGTTGGTCTCAAAGACCTTGCGCACCTCAGCGGTCGGCACCGCATCGATGCCGTCGCGCGCCCGCTGATACGCAGCGTTGAGGATCAGCACATCGATGCCGCCGAGGTCCTCCACGGTGCGTCGTACGATCCCGACGGCGCTCTCCTCCTCGGTGATGTCCACCGGGTAGGTGGCGCACTTCTGGCCTGCATCGCGGACGTGCTGCGCAGTCACCTGCGCGTCTTCCTCCTCCTCCGGGAGGTAAGCGATCGCGATGTCCGATCCCTCACGCGCGAAAGCGATCGCGGTTGCTCGACCGATGCCGGAATCCCCGCCCGTGATCAGCGTTTTGCGGCCCTTGAGCCGACCGTGGCCGACCCAGCTCTGTTCACCGTGATCTGGGTCTGGGCCGGTTTTTCCGGTGAGTCCTGGCTGATCCGACTGTTCCTGCTCGGGAAGGTCGCTGTGGCGATACTTGGTCCGGGGGTCCTGCTGGGTATATGAATCTGTCGTCATGGCTGAATCCCTTCGAGTGTGTCGGGTCCGACCGGGGGTCGGCCCAGGCTGAAGTTACCGATCAGACCGCCGACTTCGAGGGGTCCAGGACGACCTTGATGCAGCCGTCTTCCTTCTTCTGGAACGTCTCGTAGGCACCAGGGGCGTCGGTCAGCGGCAGGGTGTGGGTGATGAAGTCGTCCACACCCAGGGGATCTGCGGGGTCCTCGAGAAGCGGCAGGATCTTGTCGACCCAGTTCTTCACGTTGGCCTGGCCCATCTTGAAGCTGATCTGCTTGTCGAACATGGTGATCAGCGGAAGTGGGCTGGCGGCACCGCCGTAGACGCCGCTCAGTGAGATCGAGCCGCCGCGGCGGACCAGATCGATCGCCGAGTACAGTGCCGCGAGGCGGTCCACGCCGACGGTCTGCATCATCGCCTTGCCCGCCGCGTCGGGCAGGAACTGGGCGGAGATCTGGGCAGCCTTGGCGACGGGGGAGCCGTGGGCCTCCATGCCCACGGCGTCCACGACGCCGTCGGGGCCGCGGCCACCGGTGGCCTCGCGGATCTGGTTCAGCGACTCCTCGCCGGTGTCGAAGACCATGACGCCGTGGCGCGCGGCCATCGCGCGGCGCTCGGCTACGGGATCGATGGCGTAGACCTTCATGCCGTGATGCTTCGCGATCCGTGCGGCGAACTGACCGATCGGACCGAGTCCGATGATCGCGATGCTGTCACCGCTCTTGAGCCCGGTGTAGGCCACACCCTGCCAGGCGGTGGGGATGACGTCGGAGAGGAAGAGGTAGCGGTGATCCGGCAGTTCGTTGCCGACCTTGATCGGGCTGTAGTCCGCATGCGGCACCCTCAGGTACTCGGCCTGGCCGCCAGGGACGGCTCCGTACATCGCGGAGAAGCCGTAGAGGGCTGCACCCATGCCCTGCTCGCGGACCTGCGTGACCTCACACTGGGTCTGCAGGCCGCGCTGGCACATGAAGCAGCTGCCGCAGGAGATCTGGAACGGGATGACCACTCGGTCACCGGTGGCAAGGTTCGAGTCGGGACCCGCCTCGACCACACGGCCCATAGGTTCGTGGCCGAGGATGTCCCCGGGTGTCATGAACGGGCCGAGCACCTCATAGAGGTGGAGGTCGGAACCGCAGATTGCGGTGGAGGTGACTTCGATGATCGCGTCGTTCGCCCGCTGGATCTGTGGATCCGGAACGGTCTCCACACTGACCTTGTGATGGCCCTGCCATGTCACTGCTTTCACGCGGTGTCTCCTCAGAAGTCTGTCGGTGGGCGAGTCGAGGGCCGAACGTCAGACGTCACTGCCTTTCTCACCCTTACACGCCTACGCTATCGAGTTTCACCTTGACGCTGGCTGAACGCCAGCATGAGATTAACCGGCAAGGTTCTCGCGGCGAGGCGTGAGCAGCCGCCCGGTGACCAACCGACGGCCCGCGAGGAGCACCCCTAACACTCCCAGTGCCACCAGGATGAAGGACCATTCCGTGCCTCCACCACCGCTGAGCACGCGCACCGTCATGCCCAGTGCCACGGTGCCGAGGATCACCACGACGGCGTCCGGCCAGAGTCGCGAGGGGCCGCGCCAGAAGCGCACGGCCAACGAGCTGACCAGGAGTCCGAGCAGGAACGGAGCTGCGGTGCCCATCACGTCGAGAAGGGCGAGGCCGCTCTCATGGGAGCGATTGCCCAGCGCGGCGAAACCCACCACGAGGAGGCCGTCGAGCACCAGCAGCAGCCAGGGGAGTACGGCCTGACGGGTCGGGGCTGGCTGCGGGGCGGGGGAGGAGTGCATGTGCCGAGTCTAGGTCGATCCATCGGCGTGGGTCGGGGCCGCCCGATGATCGATCGAGGCCGTGCAGGCATCGATGCGCTCGATAGCGGTGGTCAGCGTCTCGACGCTGTTCCAGAGCCTGGGGTGTTGGGCGTGGATCTCTTCCAGCGTGGAACCCGAGGACTTCAGTGTGGCAAGGTCAAAGCTCGCATTGGTCCGTGCGCCTGCGACCGCAGCTCGCAGGGCGCCGAAGGCGACGACGACGTCGGCGATCACGGCTCGCTTGCCGTGGTCTGTTAGCCAGGAGAGGTCCTCGATGGCCGCGACGGCGTGGTCGCCGAGCTCGGCCGAGGTCTGCGCCGCGCCGATGGCGGCCTCGCGGATCGCCTCGTCGCGTTCCGGGCCCTGGTCCAGCTTGAAGGCTGCCCCGAACGCGCGAGAGGCGGTCGCGTCGTCGTCGGCAAGGTGCAGGGCCGACTGCCGCAGCGTCTCTGCTCGAGTCAGGATGGCGCTCAGGCGGTCTCGCCGCTCGGGATCAGCCTCGGTGTATCCGGCGACCATAGAGGTCAGCGATGCGGCGATGCCAAGCATCACTCCGGCCCCGGCGCCACCGCCCGGGGAACCGGTGGACTGGGCCAGGCCCTCGGTCCACTCATCGACGGTTGAGCGCTGCGTGGTGATCTCCTCGACATCAGACATGGGCCAAGTCTGTCCCAGAACTGCGGGGAACGAAACGTCGGCAGCGGCGGAGGAGCTTGGAACGAGCCGTCGGATCGCGGGGTTGACGGTATGGCGATGTCGTTCCACCGACCCGGGGCTAAGGTGACTCTCGGGACGCGCAAGAGACGGCTCTCGCTTCAACCTGACATAATGTAGATTATCGGCGCTTTACCGAGAGTGGTGCCTACGCTGTGAGACCCCGTGCCTTGTGCCATCGCATCCGGCGTCGCCGTCCTGTTCTTCCCGTTGAGCAACAGAGATGCTCCGGCGCTGAACCTCAAGCAACTGCTGCAGGCCGCCAAGCGTCAAGGGCAGCCAGAAATGACCCGACAAGGATCGCGACCAGTCGGCGGGCATAGCTGAGATTGCATCGACCTGCCTGGGCCCGGGTCCATGACCTGGAGCTTCTTGTCAGGATCAAGGTCAGAGCGCTGCTCCCCCTGATGCCGACGAAGCCTAGGTGCTGCTTGGGGCCTTCACGATATTTGCGTCGTTGCACTGCCGACAACTTGGACTCCCGGTAGGACCAATGACCCTGGGATAACTCCTCGCCGGAGCTCATGGTGGAGTCAGGCCCGCAACATCGCGGGCCAGAACGCGCGGACTTTGTCACCGGGGGTCGGTTGGGACCTGTCACGTGGAGCCACCCTCCGCGCAGAGCAAGACCTGCGCGTCTCCGACCTGCCCAGACGTCGATGCGTATCCAGCATGCGACCTGATGCACTGCGAAGGGATCACCCGCGATGAGCACCCTGACGACCGCTTCTCAGGACCTGCAGCTTCAGTCCGCAGTCCGAGAGGAGCTGCATTGGACGCCGAACCTGCAGGCGGCCGGCATCAGAGTCACAGTCCACGACTCCACCGTCACCCTCTCCGGAGAAGTCGCGGACTCGGAATACCTCCCCGTGAAACGTGCCGCCATGCGGGTCCACGGAGTGTCCAACATCGTCGATGAGCTCGTCGTGCGCCCCAAGACGCCACGACATCTCAGCGAGGCCGACATCGCACAAGAGATCGAATGCGCATTGACCTGGGCCACCAATGTGCCGCCGACCGTCAGGGCCCAGGTCAAAGAGGCCAATGTCACCCTCACCGGTGAAGTCGACTGGGACTTCCAGCGCGAAGCGGCCCAGCACGTGATTGAGCACCTGCGCGGTGTCCATACCGTGACAAACCAGATCACCCTCACCGCCCGGCCCTGTTCTGGAGAGGCAGCCCGGCGGATACGGACCGCGCTGACCACTAGCGCTCAACTCGACGCCACTCACATCACCGTCAGCGTCACCGGGAGCACCGTGACCCTCACCGGCCATGTGCGGTCATGGGCGCAGAAGCAGCAGGCCCGAACAGCAGCCTGGTCCTCCGCGCACGTTGCCCACGTCGATGACCGTCTCGAAGTACACCCGAGCTGAGCACCCCACCCCAAGCCCCCAGCAGAAGGACAGAACCATGACACACACACTCGTCCGCTTCGACCCGTTCGCTGGTTTCGAAAGCCTCCGCCGCGAGCTCTTCGATGACGGTCCGCTGCGCGGGCGGCTCGGCAAGCTGCCCACCACGGATGTCTACACCAACGACAACAAAGAACTCGTCATCGAGGCGCACTTGCCGAACTTCGAGGAGGAGGACGTCACCGTCAGCCTCGGGCAGGGCGCCTTGGTGATCCAAGCCGAACGTCACGAACACGATGAGGACAAGAAGAGAAAGTACGTGATCAGGGAGAGCAGCAGCAGCTTCTATCGCAGCATCGACCTCCCGGAACAAGCAGAGACCGAGCGGATCAACGCCAGCTTCGACGACGGGGTCCTGAAAGTCACCGTGCCGCTGAAGGAACTCTCAGCTCCCACCCGCATCCCCATCACGGGTGGACACAACGGACACCCCGCGCCTGAGCAGAGCTGAGTCATCGGATCTGCTGGCAGGTTGGCGGGGCGCGGCGGTTGACGCCACCGCACCGACAACCCGCCGTGTACCAGGCGCACCAGATTGGTACACGTCCAAGACGGTGGTGATCGTCCTGGCCCTGGGCGCCGTCATCCACCTCACCTTCCAAAGGCCAACAAGCAACCGCGAACAGCACAGCCCCCGGATACGCGTACTGACATCGACTGTGAAGACTAAGGAATCCTCCATGGCAGAGACACTGGTGCGACGTGACCCGATCACGGGCGCCGAAGTACCGCGCTGCGACCTACCCGAAGACGTCATTCTCCGTGCCTTGCGCGGAAAGCTGCACACGATTCACCTGCGCGATGAACCAGGTGAAGGACTCCTCATCGAGGCGATGCTGCCCAACTTCGACGCATCTGACATCACCATCGACGTTCACCAGGGAGAACTTTCGATCCGAGCAGAGCACGATGCCGATGGCGAGGGCACGCAGTACCTGGTCCGGGGTGGCAACAGTTTCTACCGCAGGGTCACCTTGCCCTCCGGCGCCCAGCAAGACCTCATCTGCGCGGACTTCCAGGACGGGACTCTGCGAGTCACCATCCCCGTGAGCGACCCCACCAGCGACCGCGCCAGCGATCTGAGGTCCGCGCGTCCGCTGGTCCCACTGACCGGACGTGCCGGGGTCGATGTTCTGCTTAGAGTGCATCCGGAACCTCCTCCCCCAAGGGGACACAACAGCGTCGATCCTCGCCCATCACCAGCCGCTCTGGAGGCATCCCATGAACATTGATCCACACGCCCCACCTCGCCCCGTCGTCTTTGACCCGGTGACCCGGGACCTGGATGTGATCGTCGGCTTCGACGGGTCCACCCAATCTATCCATGCCCTGGACTACGCGGCGCTGGAGGCGCAACGAAGCGGACGCGTCCTGACCGTGGTCACCGCATCCGGAGCCCCGCTCCCGGTCTCCACCGCTCCCCTGCCGTCAAAGCTCAGAGACGAGGTCCCTGGCGATGCGGCCAAGAAGATTCTCAGCGATGCCCGGGAGCACCTGCAGGGCTATCCAGGAGGAGTGAACTTCCGAACCGAGCGCGGAGACGCCACTGTGGTGCTGCGGGAGCTGTCCACCGTGGCGCAGCTGGTGATCGTCGGAGCCCGTGGACGGGGCGGTTTTCTCGGCAAGATCAGAGGTTCGGTGGCCACAGCGCTGCCCGCCCATGCCCAGTGCCCCACCATCGTGGTCTCTGGAGGGTCCGTATCGAGCGAGACGGAGGGGGCTGCGCGTTTCGTCCCCCAATCAGACCCACGTCCGGTCGTGGTTGGCATCGATGGCTCTGAGCACAGCAGAGTCGCCGCCCTGCATGCGGCGCGAGCGGCGCAGGACCGTGATGCGACACTGCAGCTCCTCATGACGCTGCCCTCGCTGGAGGGCTGGTTGGACTGGTACCCGGAGCTGGACCCCATAGACCAAGGGGTGATCAATCGCAGGCAGTCGCAGCTGGAGCAGTCTCTCCGTGCAGAGGTCGCGTGGTTGCTTGGCCACTACCCCGGATTGTCAGTCACTGCGGCAGTGAAGCCCGGTGACGCTGTGGCACAGCTGACCAAGGCAACCCACGACGCCCAGCTCGTGGTGGTCGGCACCCGAGGGCACGGCGTGTTCACCGGTGTGCTCTTGGGGTCCGTCTCCCGCGGGGTGCTCCTGCGGGCTGCCGGTCCGGTCATGGTTGTTCCAGACCTCCAGGACGACCGGCTCAGCGACCAGCCAGGACCCATCCGGTAGATCTGACCGCAGCTGACCGATCTCACGCTGATCACGTGGGTTCACTGAACCCACGAAAGGAGTGCCAAGACAGTGTGTGACGAGTTGGTGAAGGAACCTGCAGGGCGCGGGCCGTGCTCTCTCCTTCGAACTCTCGGAACAGAACACCAGGTTCGCGCTGACCGGCTGACTCTCCAGGGTTGACGCCCTCGTGATCTTCGAGGCCCCCAGCAGGTGAGGCGAAGCTACGATCCGCTGCTCGAACCTGTGTGGCGCCTCGGTAGTTCTGGCTCTCGCAGCCCCTGTCCTGACCCGTCCGGGAAAGATGGCTCATCAGACGCTGCGTCCGGCTTGTTGGAGGGATCTCCACCGGCCGTGAGTGAGACCTATGGCCCTACTCGACTCGGACTTCCCTGAGCACACTGAAGTCCGGTTCGCGCCTCAGCGACAAAGACTCGAGGAGTTCGTCCATGCATCGTGTATCGCCCAAAATGGCTCACACAGACCGCGTGCTGCAACGTGGGGTAGAAGCCGAACTTTCGTGGTCCCCGGACCTCGATGCCTCCGGGATAGAAATTCACGTAGAAGATTCAGCGGTGACTGCTTCGGGAGTCGTCGGCTCCTACGCCGAATTTCTCGCCGTAGGGCGTGCCATGCGGCGCGTCCGCGGAGTGACCTCGGCGATCAACAAAGTGGTGGTGCAAGCCGAGAACTCCCGTTGGGTGACCGATGCTGATATCCGAAGAATCGTGGATCACGCTTTGACTTGGTCCACAACCGTCCCGAGAACCGTCAAGTCTCGCGTGTTGAACCGTCACGTCACCCTCACTGGGGAGGTGAGCTGGGATTTCCAGCGTCGAGCAGCCCAGCGAGCGGTCCACGACCTCAGGGGCGTGGAATCGGTGGAGAACCTGATCCATCTCACCACACGCACTCCGGTCGAGAACGCTGAGCAGCAGTTACGGGATGCCATGGAACGTAATCCACTGCTCGACTCAAGCCGGATTGGGCTGACCCCGTTTTTTAGATCCAGTCGTTGTGAGAGTCGTCTTGTTGCCCGAGTCCTCGGGCGGGAAGACTGGTCAGATCATGACGAACACCAAGAAGCGGCATACGCCGGAACAAGTCGTCCGCAAGCTCGGACAGGCCGACAGAATCCTCGCCGATGGCGGAGACATCGCGGGTGTCTGCCGCGAGCTCGGTATCAGCGAGCAGACGTATTACCGGTGGCGGAACCAATACGGCGGGTTGAAGGCCAGCGACGCGAAACGCCTCAAGGAGGTCCAGAAGCAGAATGCGACGCTCAAGCGGCTGCTGGCCGAGGCGGAGCTCGAGAAGGCTGCGCTGAAGGAGCTGGCTGAGGGAAACTTCTAGGCCCGGGCAGGCGTCGCGCCGCCGTCTCACACCTTCTCAGGACACTGATGGTGAGCGAGCGGATGGCGTGCCGGCTGGCTGGGCTGAGCAGATCCGCGTATCGCCGCCCGTTGAAGGGCGACGCGGCTGCGGACCCGGACTCCGCGTTGCGGGGCTGGCTCCGCGCGTACGCAAAGAAGCACCCTCGGTGGGGATACCGTCGGGCGTACCATGACGCCCGAAACGAGGGCTGGACCGTCAATCACAAGAGAATCCAGCGACTCTGGCGAGAGGAAGGACTCCGGGTCCCGCAACGTCGGCGCCGCAAACGCCTCGGTTCCTCGACCATCGATGCTCCCACGGCGACCGCGGCGAACACGGTCTGGGCGGCGGACTTCCAGTTCGACGCGACGAGCAGGGCCAGGCGATCAAGATCTGTTCGATTATCGATGAGTACACCCGTGAGTGCATCGGCGGGCTCGTCGAGCGGTCGATCACCGCGGACCGGCTCACCGATCACCTCGAGGATCTGGTCGCGGCTCGCGGCGCGCCCAGGGTGTTTCGCTCCGACAATGGGCCGGAGTTCATCAGCGACGCGATGGCGGATTGGGCCAGCACTCGCACCGGGCTGTTCTACATCCCGCCCGGCACGCCGTGGAACAACGGGTACGTCGAGTCATTCAACAGCCGTCTGCGCGATGAGTGCTTGAACATCAACAGCTTCTACTCGCTCCTGCACGCTCGCGTCGTGATAGGCGATTGGAAGAGGGAATACAATCACGCCCGGCCGCACTCATCGCTGGGCTACCTCACGCCCGCCGAGTACGCTCGGCAATGCACCTACCAAACGGAGAACGACGACTCCCACAACGTGTGGACCTAACAGAGGGGGCGGCTCAGGATCACCGCGACAGTCATCGACCATACGGCGGTTCTCACGGGTTATGTCTCCTCCCTGGCCGAATGGGAACAAGCTGGTTCAGCGACCTGGGGCTGCCCAAGCGTGACACAGGTCGATAACCGCTTGGTGGTTCGTCCCTACTGACCGAATCCTCTTTCAGAACAGCTGCTGCCCTCCTCACAGCACACCCCTGCACCACCGGGGTCCCCGGACCTTCGACGTAGTGCGAATCTCGGCTTCACGAAAGGACTGCTCCCATGAGCATCGCCAACACTCCGGACCGCGATCTAGACCTCCAGAACGCCGTTCGAGAAGAACTCCAGTGGACTCGCGACCTCGACGCCGCCGGCATCGGGGTCGCTGTCCAGGATGGGACCGTCACGCTCTCCGGAGAAGTGGACACATATTCAGAGTTCCTCGCCGCGAAACGGGCCGCTCTGCGGGTCCACAGCGTGACAACCCTGGTCGACGAGCTCACCGTGCGCTCTCAGGCACCCCTGGATCTCACCGAGACAGATCTGGCTCGGGACATCGAACGCGCCCTGGCCTGGTCCAGCAACGTGCCCAACACCGTCAAGGCTGAGATCAAGGGGGCCAATGTCACCCTCACGGGGGAAGCCGACTGGCACTTCCAGCGCGAAGCCGCCCAAAGGTCAATCCAGTACCTCCGGGGCGTGGAACACGTGGAGAACCGCGTCACACTTGCCGCACGGCCTTCCTCAGAAGACGCAGCAGAACGCATCGAGAGAGCGCTGGTGCGCAATGCTCAACTCGACGCGAAGCACATCACGGTCACCGTTCAGGGAAACACGGTCACGCTGACCGGAAAGGTGCGGTCCTGGGCGGAGAAGAAGCAGGCTGTCGCAGCAGCATGGTCCTCACCCCATGTGACAGAAGTGGAGAACTATCTCGAGGTCCACCCCTCCTGACGCCGAGGCCCAATGATCGGCTACCGATCAGCCTTCCCGGTCAGATCGACCCAGGTCTGCACCACCGTGTCAGGCGTCAGCGATATCGACTCAATGCCTTGGGCGACCAGCCACCGCGCCAGATCCGGATGGTCTGAGGGTCCCTGTCCACAGATCCCCACGTACTTACCCCGCGACCGACACGCGTCGATCACGCTGGTGAGCATCTTGAGCACTGCTGGATTGCGCTCATCGAAGAGGTGGGACACCAGATCCGAACCCCGGTCCACCCCGAGCACCAATTGAGTCAGATCATTCGACCCTATGGAAAAACCGTCGAAGTGTTCCAGGAACTCGTCGACGAGCAGAACATTGCTGGGCACCTCGCACATCATCATGATCTCTAAGCCGAGTTCTCCACGGCGAAGGCCATGACTGGCCAGAAGTTCGACGACCGCTGCGGCCTCTTCGACGGTTCTGACGAAGGGAACCATGATGGCTACGTTCTCCAGGCCCATCTCTTCGCGAACGAATCGCAGCGCCTGGCATTCCATGGCGAAACACTCTCGGAAGTTCTCAGAGAGGTACCGGGAAGCACCGCGGTAACCGAGCATCGGGTTCTCCTCCTGCGGCTCGTAGAGTTCACCGCCGAGGAGCTTGGCATACTCATTCGTCTTGAAATCACTGAACCGCACGATGACCCGTTCAGGCGCGAAACTCGCGGCGATGGTCGAGACCCCTTCTGCCACCCTGCGCACGAAGAACCCCCTGGGTGACCCATACGCCTGGACCCGCCGATCAATCTCCTCGCCCAGCTCATCCGGTAAGGCGTCACGTGCCAGCAGGGCGCGTGGATGCACACCGATCTGGTGGTTGATGATGAACTCCATGCGAGCCAGTCCGACCCCATGGTGCGGAAGTTGGGAGAACGAGAAGGCCTTATCGGGGGTCCCGACGTTCATCATGATCTTCACCGGAGGTACCGGAAGCTGCTCCAAGTCTGTGACGACCTCTTCGAAGGGCAGGGCACCGGCGTAGACGATGCCGTTGTCTCCCTCCGTGCAGGAGACCGTCACATGCTCACCATTGGCCAAGATCGTTGTGGCGTCGCCGGTTCCGACGACGGCGGGCAGCCCCAGCTCGCGCGCGAGGATCGCTGCGTGGCAGGTGCGACCTCCACGTTCGGTGACGATCGCTGAGGCCCGCTTCATGATTGGTTCCCAATCCGGGTCCGTGATCTCAGCGACGAGCACGTCACCGGGTTGGAACAGATGCATGTCCGCAGGAGAACGGAGAACTCGCACCGGGCCGGTTCCGATGCGCTGTCCGATCGCGCGCCCCGTGGTCAGAACCTCCCCGCGGCCGTGTAGGACAAAACGACGTAGCTCCTGTCGTTTCGTGCGGGACACCACGGTCTCAGGACGCGCCTGAAGAATGTAGACCCGCCCGTCGACTCCATCACGCGCCCACTCGATGTCCATCGGCCGACCGTAATGATCCTCAATCGCCAGGGCGCAGCGGCCCAGCTCTGTGACCTCCTCATCGGTGATCGAGAACCGGGAGCGCTCGGCGGATGCCACGCCTTCAAGTACCGTGCTGCTCTCCAAGCTCAGCCCCGAAGAGTACCGCATGGCCACCGCCTTGTCGCCGAGTGTTCTGCTCAGAATGGCTTCGTCTCCGCGGCGCAGCCCAGGCTTGTAGACGTAGAATTCATCGGGATTCACCACTCCCTGGACCACAGCTTCACCGAGACCATAGGCGCTGGTGATGAACACCGCTTCGTCGAATCCGGTCTCTGTGTCCACAGTGAACATCACTCCGGAGGTTCCGATATCGGAACGGACCATGCGTTGCACCCCGGCCGAGAGTGCCACCTCGTGGTGGGTAAATCCATGGTGCACCCGGTAGGCGATCGCGCGGTCGTTGTAGAGCGAGGCGAACACCCTCCGAATCGCGGAGAGCAGATTGTCCACTCCGCCGATATTGAGATAGGTCTCCTGCTGGCCTGCAAAGGAAGCGTCTGGGAGATCCTCTGCTGTCGCGCTGGAACGGACCGCCCAGGTCACGCCCTCTGGGTCGGGATCCCGTGCGATCAGCCTGGTATATGCCTCGCGAATATCGTGCTCCAGTCCTTCCGAGAGAGGCTGGTCGTGGATCCACGAACGAATCTGGGTGCCGACGCGAGCAAGTTCCCCCACATCGTCGACCTCCAGTGCCTCCAGGGCAGACCAGATCCTCCGGTCGAGACCGCGCTCGGCAAGAAAAGACCGGTAGGCCTCCGCTGTCGTGGCGAAGCTCCTGGCACGCGAACCTTTGCGGCAGAAAGATGAGTCACCATCTCTCCCAATGAGGCATTCTTCCCGCCCACAGCGGCCATATCGGCGAGGGTGGTGTCATCGAACCAAAGAATATTGACCATCAGCTGCTCCTGCTTGAACGTGTGCCCGGTCTATGACGATCTCCCGCTCTGCGGATGCTCGCCCCTGAGAAGACCCCCTCGATGCCTCCACTCAGATGCTGGTCCAACCGTCGCCCGATGCTCTCGGATCCCGACCGCTGAGCGTCGAGACGCCTCCCCGTTTTTAGCTCTCTGACCCAATCCTGATCAGCCAGCCGCTGGGCTCCTAGGGCCTTTGGCCTCGTCCCGGTGCTACATCTGAACTTCTTGCAGTGGGTGACGGACCCTCAGGTACCGGACGCCTCAGAGCAAGGCACAGCTGATCACCGTCTCAATCCAGGCCCGAACGTGTCGCGTCATCGAGTGAGATCTCCCAATCATGAGCAGGAACGACCGTAAATCGCCGACCTGTCACCAGTTCTGGGGTGATGCATACAAAGTGGTCCTTTGTCCCGGGTTGCCAGGAGATGAGTCTGTGCGCACGACTGCCACTGGACGCCAGAGGTGCTGAGATCGTGTCTGCTCTGCCCTGAACCACGACGCTCCAGGCGGTGTTGGTGCCGGTGTTGACGCCATCGATCTCAAATGCCACCGGTGCAGTCCCTAGTGCTGCATCAAGCTTCGTTCCGGGACCGGTGCGGAACAAGATGGTCTGTCCATCCGTGACATACGTCAGCGGAAATATCTCGGGGTGATCCACGGTCCACACGCCCAGCCGACCCATCGAGTTCTCTCGGAGCAGCTCCCAGCAGTCACGACTCTCCAAGACCTCGGTCCTCGGTGGCGGCGTCGTCCCTGACATGAAAGGGACCATACTCCGGTCGCTGGTTGGGCTCTAGTTTTGCCAGCAGCATGGGGTGAGCCTGGCCTGGCACAGTGCGACCAAACCTGAGATCCCTGCGTGGGCTTCGTCAGCTCACCGGCTGACGTCCAGCAACTGGCCGGGGTGGCTGCTGGGTTCTTCGACGAGTCCCGATGGCCCACTCCGCGAACTCCGTCGTTCCCCTGAGCGTCCCGAAGGTCTCAGTGAGCCTGGGGCGCGCCGAAGTCTCGCGGAGCAGCCTCGACCTGCTCTGTCAGGCGCGATCGTTTGAGCCACTTGAATGCCTCGTCGCTTCCCCAGACGAGGAAGGGCAGCGGAATCAGCAGAAACATCAACCAGGTCTCAGGTATCGCGGTGCCGAAGACCACCTGCAGCGGTGCTATCCCGACGATGGCGGCAGCCAAGAGGACTTCGAAGCCGATTCCCCAGAGCAGCAGTCGATTGCTGAACACCCCGACCCGGAGAAGAGACTCCGTCTGCGTCCGGGACGCCATCGCGGTGCCGATCTGACACGACACGATGCCCAGGAAGGTCATCGTGGTGGCTTCCCTCCAGAGAAGCTCCGGCTGGGTCGCCCCCGTCGCAGAGTCGAAGGCCCACCCTCCGGAGGCCAGGGTCAGCAAGAAGAGTCCGGTGACCAGGACGGCAGATACCCCTCCCATGACCGCCCAAGCCCGGATCAACATCTCGGAGTTGATCACGTTCTCCCTCCGTCGGCGGGGAGGACGCTCCATCAGACCCGGCTCCGGTGCTTCGCGCCCCAGCGCCAGCGCCGGCAGCGTTTCGGTGAAAAGGTCGATGGCGAGGATCTGCATGACCGTCAGTGGCAGCGGAACTGCACCACCAGAGGCCGCGTAGATCAGGAGAGGCACGACCTCCGGTGTGGCGTGGGCAAAGATGTAGACGATGAACTTCCGGACATTGTCATAGACCCGCCGACCGGCTTCCACGGCAGCAACGATGGAAGCGAAGTTGTCATCGGTGAGCACCATGGTGGCTGCCTCGCGCGCGACGTCGGTACCTGATCCGCCCATCGCGACGCCGATATCGGCCCGGCGGAGAGCTGGCGCATCGTTGACGCCATCACCGGTCATAGCCACGATGTGCCCCAGGCTCTGTAACGCATCAGTGATCCTGAGCTTCGCCTCCGGCGAGCTGCGCGCGAAGATGAGCTCCTCATTGCGTTCCAGGAGCTCGTCCAGCTCCGCTTCGCTCATCAGATCGAGATCGGAACCGTTGACGACCGCCAAACCTGAGACGCCGATGCCCACCTGCCGGGCGATTCCGGCTGCGGTCAGACCGTTGTCACCGGTCACCACGATGAGTCTGATCCCTGCGGCGTGGCACTGTGTCACCGCGGCGGCGACCTCGGGGCGAGCAGGATCCGACAATCCCACCATACCCAGCAGTGTCAGATCCTTCTCCGCCTGCGCCCGAGAGAGACCTCCCAGGTCCCTATCGTGGAGCACCCGATCAGCGACAGCGATCAGCCGGAGGCCCCGGGCCGCCCATTCCTGGACGACGGCCTCGACCAAGCGCCGATCATGATCCCCCAGGGGGCGATCCTCCCCTGCCCCTGCCACGCGGGTGCACAGCCGAAGTATCTCCTCAGGAGCTCCTTTCGAGTGAACCACCGCCTGGTGCCCGACACGATCCACCGTGGACATGCGTCTGAGCACAGGGTCGAAATGGAAGTGCACTAGTCTCTCCAGATCCGATCTGTCGCCTACGGCACCCAGGGTCACCGCATGGCGAAGCATCGCCACTTCCGTGGGGTCTCCGACGTCTTGAGCTCGCGAGTGGACCGGATCCGAGGAATCTCCCAGGTCCTCAGACGCCGACGGCCCAGCTTCGGTCGGGAACACTGTCGGGTTCACCAAGCGGGCATTGGAACAGGCCGCCGACGCTCGCCCAAACCTGAACCCGAGCAGATCTGACGCTCCAGCCTCAGCCCGCATCGCTTCCGAGACCCTCATGCCCGGCAGCAACTCGGCCGGCGGAGATGCCGGCGGATCCTGGGGCCCCCCGAATGTCCAGAAAGCCGTGACCTGCATCCGGTTCATCGTGAGTGTCCCGGTCTTGTCCGTACAGATCACGCTCGTGGAGCCCAATGTCTCCACCGCAGAGATGCGTTTGACCAACGCTCCGTTGCGGGCCAGCACTCGTACCCCGACGGCCAGGGCCAAGGTGGTGGTAGGAAGCAGACCCTCCGGGACATTGGCGACCAGCAGACCGATGGCGAAGTTGACGGTGTCGGTCAGCGGAAGATCCGCCAGAAAGAGTCCCACCGGAACAAACGCCATACCCATGCCGACAGCAATCAGCGCAATGAGCCGGGCTGCTCGAGCAACCTGTTGCTCCAGCGGACTCGGGTCCTTCACCACGCGCTTGGACAGCGCGGCGATGCGTCCAAGTTCGGTGCCCATTCCCGTCGCGTAGACCAACGCCGTGGCCTCACCTCCCACGCAGCTGCTGCCGCTGAAGACCACGTCGACCGACTGCAGCAGGGAAGTCTCAGCGTTGATCTCCGCCTCCGGGGTCCTCAGCGCTGCCTGGGATTCTCCAGTCAAGGTCGATAGATCGACCTCAAGTGATCCCGTGAGCAGACGGGCATCGGCTGATATCCGATCTCCCTCTTGAATGGCGATCACGTCTCCCGGGACGAGTTCGGTGGCCTCGATCGTGGCTAGAGTGCCGTCCCGAATCACCTGGCAGCGCTCTGGCAGGTAGGCCGCCAAGGCCTCGACCGCCTTCTCGGCGTGCCTCTCCTGAAGGAAGGCGAAGATCGCATTGAGCAGAATGACCGCCACGATCGCGACAGTGAGCGCTGTGGTGCCGGTGATGACGGCCAACAGGGCGGCCGCCCAGAGCAGCAGGGCGAGCGGATGGATGAACTGGTTCAACAGTTCCCGCACCCAGCCACGCTTCTCATCGCGGATCAGCCGATTAGGACCTGCCACCACAAGCCGACGCGCAGCTTCCCTCGATGACAGGCCACCCCGCCGAGTCCGGAGGTCAATCAGCAGCCGCTCGAGAGACTCCGTCGGATCCTGGATGGACAGTTCGTCACTGCGTCCGGATTCCGCGGCAGAAGCTGACCCTCGCTCTGACTCGCCATGATGGGCACTCATCTCCACATCCCAGCGCGAGGTGAGTGTCCACGCCAGGGCCCAACGGCCCCTGGCTTCTCCCGAGACTCCTCAGCAGCAGGGCCATTGGCCATCACACCAACCAGGTCTCGTCCTCGTCGACGTCTTCGAAGCTTGCGCCCCGAGCCCGACCCATTGCAGAAGCAGGGAAGATCGACGACCCGCTCCCCCAGGTCGGCACGCTCACCGTCCACCGTCGATACCGAACCCGGGATCCGGCGGCCTGGGGACCAATCCTGAAGCCCTGACGCCGCCCGCTGACCAGGCTCATAGGACCTTAGGCCCTATCCGCCCTCGCACCCCGGGACCATGGTTGAAATAGGCCGAAGGCCACTTGGGAGGCGACCGAATCATGGGCAACGTCGGACTTTTGTACGTCGGTGCGGTTCTATTCATCAACGGGCTCATGCTGATCGGGGTGATCCCCGGCAAGTCCGCCGCCATACTCAACTTCTTCGTAGGTGGCATGCAGGTGGTCTTCCCGACCATCATCCTGATACAGGCCGACAACGACCCGGGGATCATCCTTGGGGCCGCAGGCCTCTACCTCTTCGGGTTCACCTACCTCTATGTGGGCATTCTGCAGCTCACTGGTCTGAGCGGGGAGGGCCTCGGCTGGTTCTCGCTGTTCGTCTCGGTATGCGCAGTCGTGATCGGGTTCATCCAACTCACGCTCGATGACCCCGTGTTCGCGGTCATCTGGTGGATCTGGGCCGTCCTGTGGTTCCTCTTCTTCCTGCTGCTGGGACTGAACATGGACTCTCTGACCCTCACCACCGGCTGGTTCACGATTCTGATCAGCCACCTCACCGGCACGATCCCAGCGTTCGTCCTGCTGCTCGGCCGATACGAATCCAACACGACCCTCGCATTGACCCTTGCGGCCCTCGGAGTTCTGGCGCTTGCCATCGCGGTGACCATCGGACGCCGGAGCAGCGCCGCAGCAGAGTCCGAGGCATCGACCACCGCACCCATCGCCACCTGAGAGCTGATCATGCCGACTTACGAGTTCCGATGCCCAGAATGCACCGACTTCGACCTGGTCTTTGAGATGCGCTCGGTGCCGGACACCGCACGTTGCCCCACCTGCGGAGGTTCCTCCAGACGCCGAGTCAGCGCGCCCCGGCTCTCTCGGGGTGGTTCCGCCGCAGCTCGACTCATCGAAGCCACTCAGCGCAGTGCACATGAACCAGACGTCGTGGACTCTCCTGCTCCCGGCCGCCCCTCTGGGCCTGCACAGAAGTACACCGCGAACCCGCTGCACCAGAAGCTTCCCCGCCCCTAACTGCCCGATCCGACGTATCCGACGTATCCGACGAAGGAGAACACCATGCCCGAGCTGCTATTTCCACTCGATTCTTCCAAGAAGTTCGAGGATCAGGAGAAAGTAGGACACAACCGCTGGCACCCGGAGATCCCGCCGGTCGCCTCGGTGAAGCCTGGTACGTCATTCCGGGTGGACTGCCGCGAATGGTTCGACGGCGCCATCGTCAACGATGACTCTGCTGAAGACATACTCAACGCGCCGCTGCTGACCGTCCACAAGCTCAGCGGTCCATTCGCCGTGGAAGGCGTTCAGCCAGGGGACCTCCTGGTGGTGGACATTCTTGACGTGGGACCCATCCCCATGGAGGATTCCGGCCCCCTCGCTGGGCAAGGCTGGGGCTACACCGGAATCTTCTCGCGCAATAATGGTGGCGGCTTCCTGACAGATCAGTTCCCCGACGCGTACAAGGCGATCTGGGATTTCACCGGTCAAACAGCCACTTCCCGCCATATCCCCCATGTGTCCTTCACCGGACTCATCCATCCGGGGCTGATGGGCACCGCGCCGTCGGCGAAACTCCTGGCCAAGTGGAACAAGCGAGAAGGCGATCTGATCGCAACCGACCCACACCGAGTACCTCCCCTGGCGCTGCCTCCAGAGGCAGAACACGCGGTTCTCGGGTCCCTGGCCGCGGAGGACTTCGACCGAGTGGCCCATGAGGCCGCCCGGACTGCGCCACCCCGCGAGAACGGCGGAAACCAAGACATCAAGAACCTCTCGAAGGGCACCCGGATCTTCTACCCGGTATTCGTCGACGGGGCCAACCTCTCCCTGGGTGATCTGCACTTCTCCCAGGGTGACGGTGAGATCACCTTCTGTGGCGCGATCGAGATGGGTGGCTTCATCGACCTGCATGTCGATGTGATCAAGGGCGGCATGGAGACCTACGGGGTCAGTGAGAACGCCATCTTCATGCCCGGCAACGTAGAACCTCAATTCAGCCAGTGGCTGGCGTTCTCCGGAACCTCGGTCACCCTCGACGGCGAACAGCGCTACCTGGATTCACACCTCTCGTACCAGCGAGCCTGCCTTCACGCCATCGACTACCTCGCCAAGTTCGGATACTCACCCGAACAGGCGTACCTGCTGCTCGGTGCGGCGCCGATCGAAGGCCGACTCTCGGGGGTGGTGGACATTCCGAATTCCTGCTCGACGGTATACATCCCCACCTCGATCTTCGATTTCGACGTGCAGCCATCCGCAGATGGCCCGTTCCAGATCACTCCCGGGATCGGTGCGCCGCGAGCCGCCAACCAGTGAACCGCGATGGTCGAAGACCCTCACCGCGCTTCGCGGTGAGGGTCATATCGCTGTGACGGCGGCCCTATCCGCTCGAAGCCGGACGTCACCCAGGGACCTGGACCCGACTTGTGAATCACAACGGCAGGAGCAGGGCCACTGAACATTGAGACGCGGTCTAGAAGGGATGCTCATGACTCGCTCCAATCCACCCGTGGAGGAAGCTGACGAGAACGATCTCGAAGTTGACAAGCCCAAGGACTGGGCGGCCGGAATGCCGGGGGTGTACCACTCGCTGCAGCCAGCGCTCAAGCACATGGGGGCCTCGCGAAGCGCTCGCACGCTGCTGACGATGAACCAGAAACAGGGATTCGACTGCATGAGCTGCGCGTGGCCGGACCCAAGTGGTCACCGCAGCAAGTTCGAGTACTGCGAGAACGGGGCGAAGACAGTCACCTGGGAAGCCACACCGGTGACGGTGGCCTCCGACTTCTGGGCCGAACACCCGATCAGCGAGCTGCGGGAACCCTGAGGATCTGGTGCAGCTGGGCTTCAGCGATGGTGACCTGGTGGATGTGCATGGGGAGTATGCCGACGGCAAGGACAGAGTGCTGCGCAAGTTCCGGGCGGTGGCCTGTCCCACAGCCCGCGGCTGCGCCGCTGTGTATTACCCGGAGGGCAACGTTCTGGTGCCGCTCGATGACACCGTGGTCGGCAGCAACACTCCGGTTTCGAAGGGCGTGATCATCAGATTAGAGCCGGCCGGGGATGGTCCCGCCGGGGGCAGCAGCGAGGAGAACAAGCAAGAGGACATGCCTGCGACCGTTTGATGCGTCACTCGCAGGGATCAGATCCGCGGGATCCGATCCCGCCTGGCCTGCCATGAGGCCCGGCCCCGAGTGGAGGGCTCAGCTCGGTGGATGGCTCGGCTCGATCGTCCGGCGGCACCGGTCCCGAGCGATAGCCTGGACCACGTGACCCCACCCTGGCCCCTGACCTGCCCCGCCTGCGCCGCACCGCTGGAGGCGACCCTGAAGCGCGAATCACCCGCCTCATCGACCAGTGCCGGGCTGCAGGAGCACGCCAGGACCACCGTGAATAACCGAGCGTCACAACGGATCGAGCTGCGGCGGCGAGAATCGTCACCCTCGGCGCTGCAGGCGCTCAGCTGCCCCGCCGGTCATCGTTTCGACGCGGCACGTCAGGGCTATGTCAACCTGCTATCGGGCCGCGGCACCCGCTTCACCGCCGATTCGGCGCAGATGATCATGGCCCGTGAAAGCGTTCAGGATGCCGGGATCTTCGCGGCTCTGAGCAAGGAACTGGCACGGATCCTCACCCAGCACCTGCCCCAGCAGGCAGCCGCCTCCCCCGCTGAACCTGCGCTGCTGCTGGACTGCGGCGCCGGCACCGGGCACTACCTGCACCAGCTGCTCGAGGTGGTCCCCCAGGCCCGTGGGATAGCCCTGGATCTCTCCACCGCTGGACTCAAACGCGCGGCCCGCCACCCGCGAACCCTGGCGCTGGCCTGGGACCTCTGGCAGCCACTCCCCCTGGCCTCGGATTCGGTGGACCTGTTGCTCGACATCTTCGCGCCCCGCAACGTGGGCGAGTACGCGCGCGTGCTCCGGCCGAACGGTCTTGCTGTGGTGGTCACCCCGGGGGACTCACACCTGATCGAGCTGCGCTCAGCCGGGATGCTCGAGGTGCCGGGCCAGAAGCTGCATCAGCTGCAGGAGCAGATGACACCGTCCTTCGGGGCCCTCGAGCAGACCACACAGGTCACCGCGGCGGTTCCCGTCGACGCCGGCCTCGCGGCTGACCTGGTGTTCATGGGTCCTGCCGGACATCACCATGACTATGACACGCTGCGCCAGAGCCTTCAGGCGCGGGAGGTGTCACAAGTCACCGTCCACCTCGACGTGAGCCTGTGGCGCGGATAGGCTGAACCCACGCGTATATGGGTTGATGAGGAGCTGAGATGATCGAATGGTTCGGCGATAACCTCTGGGCACCCTGGTTGGCACTGGCCCTGGGACTGCTGGTTTTGGAAGCCATCACGCTCGATCTGCTCTTCCTGATGCTCGCCGTCGGAGCCGGCGCGGCCACCACTGTCGCCCTCGCAGGGGGCGAGCCCTGGCTGCAGGTGTTGGTCGGCTGCGCCACCGCGCTGCTGATGCTCGGCGCGGTCCGGCCCATCGCGCTCAAACATCTCAAGAAGGGTCCGGCGAACCAGCTGACCAACATCGACCGGATGGCCGGCATGGAAGCACATGTCCTGGAAGCCATCACGGGAGACTCCGGACTCGCCGAGGTCGACGGCGACACCTGGACGGCCCGCACCCTCGACGACGTGCGCATCGAACCCGGCATGACCGCCGTCGTCGATTCGGTGGACGGCGCGACCGTTTACCTTAGGCCGGCGCGAGAGATCAAATGGGATGACGCGGGACCTGACACCCTCGGGCCCCACACTCCCCGACCGGAAGGCGCCTGAGCGATCATCAGGCGCTCCACTGAAAAGAACGGAACGTCATGGAAGTCACTGCACTTGTAGTTCTCCTGGTCCTTGTCGCCCTGGTGGTGATCGTGATCGCTCGCAGCGTGCGCATCGTGCCGCAGGCTCGCGCGGGACTGATCGAGCGTCTGGGCAAGTATCAGCGCACCCAGGGCCCGGGACTGACCCTGCTCGTCCCCTTCGTTGATCGGCTGCTGCCGATGCTGGACATGCGTGAGCAGGTCGTCTCCTTCCCGCCACAGCCCGTGATCACCGAAGACAACCTGGTGGTCTCCATCGACACTGTGGTGTACTTCCAGATCACCGATCCGAAGGCTGCGACCTACGAGATCCAGAACTACATCATCGCGGTGGAACAGCTCACCACGACCACCCTGCGCAACGTGGTCGGCGGACTGAATCTGGAAGAGGCGTTGACCTCGCGAGACCGGATCAACGGACAGCTCCGCGGAGAACTGGACAAGGTCACCGGACGCTGGGGCATCCGCGTGGCCCGAGTGGAGCTCAAGGCCATCGAGCCGCCGCACTCCATCCAGGACTCGATGGAGAAGCAGATGCGCGCCGAGCGTGAACGTCGCGCCGCGATCCTCACCGCGGAGGGCACCAAGCAGGCCGCGATCCTCACCGCAGAAGGTGAGCGCCAGGCCTCGATCCTCGCCGCCGAGGGTGATGCACAGGCACGAATCCTGGGCGCCAACGCTGAGGCGCAGGCTATCGAGACCGTGTTCAACGCGGTCCACGACTCCGAGCCCGGCCCAGAGCTGCTCTCCTACCAGTACCTGCAGATCCTCCCGGAGATCGCCAAGTCCGAGTCCAACACCATGTGGATGATCCCCGGAGAGTTCAGCGACGCGCTGAAGAACCTCTCCGGCGCGTTCGGCGGCCCGGAGTCAGCCCAGCAGTCCGGCATCAGCCTCGAGGACCGAGAGACCGAACGCGCGGCCCGCGCGGAGCGGCTGAAGCAGCGCCGTCAGGAGAAGGCCCAGGAGAACGCGCAGAACCAGGGCAAGCCCGCAATCTCCTCGACCATCGCGGATCTGGCCGAATCGGCCCGCAGCACCTCGGTGACCGACGAGAACCCGCACTACACCAGTCGCCAGGAGGTTGAGCAGGAGGCCCGCAAGGCTCAGGTCGGCAACGCCGAGGCCGCGAAGTCACGCACCGAGGCTCCCAGCCAAGAAGGTGCCGAGCTCACCGAGCAGCCAGTCTTCCAGCAGCAGCCGGAGCCACTGGAGGACCCCCAGCGCTGACCAAGATGGGAATAACACCGCGGTGCTCTAGAGTTATAGCTAGGAATGACTCTGCCCATCACACTGGAGGATAATCGATGAGTGATCGCAGTCTGCGCGGAATGCGCCTCGGTGCGCAGTCCATGGAAACCGAGCAGGGCGTCGAGCCGGCGCCCCGCCAGGAGATCGAGTACCGCACTGAGGATGGCGAGCGGATGCGGGTGATGTTCTCCGCTGAGGCCGACGTCCCAGCCACCTGGGTCTCCCCCACCGGCAAGGAAGGTCTGCGCGTCGACGTGGACCGGCCCGAGGCCGAGCCGGTGAAGCCGGTCAGGTCCCACTGGGACATGCTGCTGGAACGCCGTTCCACGGAGGACCTCGAGGTGATCCTGCAGGACCGGCTGAAGCTGCTCAAGGAGCGTCGCGGCGAAGCCGCCTGACACTGCTGCAGCGGATACCCGGCTGAGCTGAGAAGCCTGCCGACCATAGAGCGACGGCGTCCTTCCCGAGAATTCGGGACGGACGCCGTCGCTCTATGCATCTGCTGCTCAGCAGTCCTTCTTCCGCCGTCACACCTCGCTGCAGATTCGGATCTTGCGGCTCGGTGCGCTCCCGGTGGAGGCGTTGCCGCCCAGCCCGTAGGGGCGGATCCTCAGCGTTGGCGCAGCTTCTGCCCCAGCTTCTGGGCCCGAGCGCGCAGTCCCCAGCGCGTGACGTTGACCATGGCCTCGACCACGATGTTCGAGCTCATCTTGGATTCGCCCTGGGTGCGCTCGACGAAGGTGATCGGCACCTCGGCGATGGTCTTGCCCATGCTCGCCACCCGGAAGGTCATATCGACCTGGAAGCCGTAGCCCACCGATTCGATGCTGCCCAGATCGATCTCCTCGAGCACCGAACGTCGGAACACCCGGAATCCGGCAGTGATGTCGCGGACCTTCAGGCCCAACAGGGTCCGGGAGTAGAGGCTGCCCGCCCGAGAGATCGCCACCCGGTGCAGCGGCCAGTTGACCACCGAACCTCCCGGCACCCAGCGCGACCCGATGACCAGGTCGGCCTCATCGATCTTGGCCAGCAGCTTCGGCAGTTGTTCGGGCTGGTGTGAACCATCGGCGTCGAGCTCCACAAGCACGTCGTAGCCACGTTCGAGTCCCCAGTGGAATCCCGCGATATAGGCGCCGCCAAGTCCATTCTTGGCCTTGCGGTGCAGCACGTTGATCTGCGCGTCCTGCTCGGCGAGCTCCTCGGCGAAGTCTCCCGTCCCGTCGGGACTGTTGTCATCGACGATGAGCACATCTGAGGTCGGCACTGCCGCCCGCAGACGTGCCACCGTGCCCGGCAGGGCGTCGATCTCGTCGTAGGTCGGGATGATCGTCAGGATCTTCACGAGTCGCTTCGCGTCCTTCTGGGGGTCGTGGGGCTGGGGGCGGAGGGTCGGGGTCAGTCTACGGTCACGTGCTGGCAGCTAGGCCTGGGAGGCTGTTCCGGAACCGGCGCCCGGTCCAGCGGTCACCGTCATACCGTCGATCACCGTGGCGATCAGCGTGGGCAGCGTCTCTCCGTCGAGGTAGGGCAGCAGCGGCGTGCGGGCCCGCACGTCGGTGCTCCACGCGGCCGTGCGCGAATCCGGCGTCTGGACTGCCAGGGAATCCACCTCCCAGAGCGCGTAGGTGGCCCGGCGCCCGGATCCAGCTGCGCGGAGGTGGCCGGGGTCCCGCTGGACTCGGGCAGCGAGCGGTAGGCGCCGCGGGTCTGGGCGTTGAAGGCCGCCCGCACCGAGACCGGATCGTCCTCATGATGGACGTGCGCGCTCACCGCCGCCCATGGATGGTGCCCGGCCTCCGCCACGGCGCTGACCGGTACACCGACGCTCAGCGCCGTGGCCAGGTGACCTCGACCGCGCAGCACCACCTGCACACCGGTGTTCAGCAGCAATTCCCAGTCCTCGCGGGAGGCGGAATCGAAGCCGTGGAGCATCGTGGGCAGCCCGCCGGGTGGACTCTGCCGCTTGGCGCGCATCTCGGCGGTGGACTCCACCAGGGCGGCGACCACGACGGCAGGGTCGCTGGGCTGCTCCACACGCAGGATGAGCTGACGCTGTGCAAGTGCGACCGCGATCCGGATGCTCAGCAGGTGTTCCAGCACATCCTCGGCGGGGAGCTGCAGGGCGGCCGGGCGGCCGATGATCGCGTCCACGGTGCGAAGCAGCTCCGCGGCGCCCCGAACCGCGTCGAGCCGGTCTGCCACGCCTGAGTCGCCGAGACCGGTCAGCGTGAGCACCGGATAGGCCCGCACCCGGTGATCGGCGGCGGCGCGGAACGCGGCGTTCAACGAGGCCTGTGCCGCCTCGGCGTCGCTCAGTGCGCTCACCGGCAGGTCGATGTTCAGCCGTGCCGCGCCGCATCCCTGCGCCGCGGTCTCGTCCAGCTCGGCGGTGATGCGGTCTTCCCAGGAGTCGGTCTCCACGGAGCTGGAGCTGGGCTCGGGCGTCCCGGAGCCCTCCTCAGCACCGGGGGCAGCCACATCCACCCAGCCCACGAAGGCGGGCGCCACGAGGGCGCGGTCCAGATCCTGGATCACCAGGTCGGGGTCGCTGCGCTCCGCGGCGGTCTCGTCCGAGCCGACCCAGGCGATGAGCCCGTCCTCGACCAGCATCGCGTCGGCGTAGGGCTCGGACGGGGAATGGATCGTGCCGTTGGTCAGCAGCCGCGGCGGGTGCGCGGCACCGGTGCTAGTCATCAGCGGGTTCCTCCAGGTTCTGATAGGCCACCGAGGAGTATGCCACCACTCCCCTGCCGATCAGCTGCACTGCCTCATGACAGCGCGCCGAAAGCTTGGCCGGGGTGTGGGGGATCTTGCTCAGCTGGTCCAAGGTGTCGATGCACTGCTTGGTCCACCGCACGAAGTCTCCTGCGGCGAGCGGCGAGTCGTCCAGCGCGCTGCGCAGGCTCTGGCCCCCCGCCCAGGCATACATGGGCAGCACCAGGCCCAGCTCCGGTGCCGCAGTGGGCTCCAGGTGGTGCCGCTTCTCCAGACCCTCGAGCTCCGCGTGAACCTCGATCCCGGTGCGCGTGGCCTGGGCCAGGCGCTTGGTCGGCATCACCGGCATGGCCCCCTCATCCTCACGTTTGGCCTGGTAGACCAGCACCGTGACGAACGCGGCGAGCTCCTGCGCCGTGAGCCCGGAGAGGACCCCACGTTCCATGAGCAGCCCGGTGAACAGGTCTCGTTCCCCGTAGATGCGGCGCAGCTGCTGTCCGCGATCGGTCACCGCGAATTCAGTGGCGAACCACTCCTCGGCGGTGAATCCCGGACGCTGCGGTGCCGGTTCAGCGGGGCTGAGCTGCTGCGGGTCGGCGGGTGGCACATGGGGCATCAGCTCCGGATCCACCGCTTCCAGGTGCCCGAGTTCGTGCAGCACCCCGCAGACCCGGTCGAAGATCTTCGCGATAGAGCCGGTGCGCCTGTCGATCTTGAGCTTGAGCTGGTCGATCTCCCGCTGCAGCTTCCAGGCGCGTTCGGCCCAGCGAGCGTGGTCCTCCCGCTCGCTGCAGCCGTGACAGGGGTGGCGCTGCAAGGCGGTCTGCAGCTGCTCCAGCGACTCCGACTCGGTCTCCTCCTCGCGGAATCCGAATCCGGCGGTCGGCGCCCCCGCTCGGGGAGGCACCCGCTCATGCATCGCGGCGCGCATCGAGGACGCGAGATCCCGGCGGACCTTGGGCACCTTGACCTGGGGCTTGCGCGGGAGCCTGATGCTGGCGATCACCTCCGGCGGCTGCACGAAGTCTTCGGCGGTGATATTGCGGAACTTGCCGTCGGCGGTGATCACTCCGGGACGCGGATCATGCTCCGGCGCACTGTGCACCACCAGGGACTCGCCCAAGCCACGCTTGCCACCGACCTCGATGACATCACCGGGCTGCAGCGCTGCCAGGACCCGGATGATCTCGCGGCGGCGCTGCCGGTGGCGCGCCTTGGCCTGGTCCTTCTCGGCCTCGTTGAGCCTCCGGCGCAGCGCCGCGTACTCACGGAAATCCCCGAGATGACAGGCCATCGCCTCTTCGTATCCGGCCATGGAGGATTCCCGCTTCGCCACATCCCGGGCGACGCCGACCACCGAACGGTCGGCCTGGAACTGCGCAAAGGAAGATTCCAGGATGGTGCGCGCGCGCCGTCGTCCGAACTGCGCCGTGAGGTTGACCGCCATGTTGTAGGAGGGCTTGAAGCTGGAGTTCAGCGGATACGTCCGCTTGGACGCCAGTCCCGCGACCTGGCGCGGGTCCATTCCGGGCTGCCAGACGACGACGGCGTGGCCCTCCACATCGATGCCGCGCCGGCCAGCCCGACCGGTGAGCTGGGTGTACTCCCCAGGCGTGATGTCCACGTGGGATTCGCCGTTGAACTTGTCCAGCTTCTCCAGCACCACGGTGCGCGCGGGCATGTTGATCCCCAGCGCGAGGGTCTCGGTGGCGAAGACCACCTTGAGCAGCCCCTCGGCGTAGAGCTGCTCGACGAGCTCCTTGAACGGCGGGAGCATGCCCGCGTGATGTGCGGCGACCCCGTTGATCAGAGCCTCGCGGAAGCTCTCGAAGCCCAGGATCGCAAGGTCCTCGGCAGGAAGGTCCCAACCCATCTGCTCCACCCGGGAGGTGATCTCAGCGGCCTCCTCGCGGGTGGTCAGCACGATGCCGGCTTGCAGGCACTGCTCCACTGCGGCCTCGCAGCCGACGCGGGAGAAGATGAAGCCGATGCAGGGCAGCAGCCCGTCCCGGTCCAGGGCGCGGATCATCTTGGGCCGATTCAGCCGTGGGCGTCCTGCCCCGGACCCGGAGATCCCAGAAGCACCGGAGGGTCCCGCTCCACTGCGGCCGCCCGCGCCGCCCCGGCTGGAGGAGGCGCTGCTGCGCAGCTCCTGGCGGGGGCCGCCGTGGCCCGGGCCACCCCTGCCGGGGCCACGGCCTCGACCGGGTCCTCGCCCGGGACCGCGGCCGTTGCCGCGAGATCGGTTTCCGCCGCTGCGCCGGGAACCGGGAGCCTCGCCCTGGTGCGCCAGACGCTGCAGCTCCGGGTTGACCAGGGTCGGAGCGTCATCGTCCTCCTCGTAGATGAAGAGGTCGTGCAGCTCGTTCTCGACGAACATGTGCTGCCACAGCGGCACGGGGCGGTGCTCGGAGACCACCACGGAGGTCTCCCCGCGCACCGTGTCCAGCCAGGCTCCGAATTCCTCAGCGTTGGAGACCGTCGCGGAGAGCGCGGCGACCTGGACATGCTCCGGGAGGTGGATGATCACTTCCTCCCAGACCGCGCCGCGGAAGCGGTCGGCCAGGTAGTGGACCTCGTCCATCACGACGTAGCCCAGGTCGCGCAGCGTCGCCGAGTCCTGGTAGAGCATGTTGCGCAGCACCTCGGTGGTCATCACCACGACCTGCGCTTCGGAGTTGATCGAGGTGTCCCCGGTGAGCAGTCCCACCTTGTCCGTGCCGTGGGCCTCCACCAGTTCCTGGTACTTCTGGTTCGACAGGGCCTTGATCGGGGTCGTGTAGAACGTCTTCGTCCCGAAGGCCAGGCCGAGATGGACGGCGAACTCACCGACGATGGTCTTGCCTGCCCCGGTGGGGGCCGCGACCAGAACGGCCCGTCCGGCCTCCAGATGCTGACAGGCCTCGACTTGGAAGTCGTCGAGGTCGAAGGCCTGAGCCTGGCGGAAGACCCCGAGCTGAGTCTTGGCCTCCGCAGCTCGTCGACGTGACTGTGCGTAGCGCTCGGCCGGTGAACTCATGCTTCCAGCCTATGACATCACCGCCGGGTGGACTTCACATGGCATATCCGTCCCCAGAGGGCTCCCCCGGCGATCCGTCGCATGCCT
>NZ_JEMO01000013.1:0-6363 GCF_000582475.1 Nesterenkonia sp. AN1 | reverse complement strand
CCCCTTCGCCGTGGAGCGCGGCGCCACGCTGGCGGTGGCCGGAATCATCGCCGCGATGCTCCCGCTGGGTCAGATCCTCGCGGATCTGCCCGCCGGCGCCCTGGCGGCGCGTGTGGGTGACCGCCGGGCGATGCTGCTCGCCGCCGGGGCCGCCGCGCTCGGCTTCCTCGCTGCAGGGCTGGCGCCTTCGTTGATCACGCTGGGGGCCGCCGTCGCCCTGGTCGGCGCCGCGAATGCGGTCTTCCATCTGGCCCGGCACTCCTATCTGACCGAGGTGACCCCGGTGCATCAGCGTGCCCGAGTGCTCTCCACGCTGGGCGGGGTGCATCGGATCGGGCAGTTCATCGGACCATTCCTCGGCGCCGGAGTGATCGTCCTGGGAGACCTGCGCGCGGTGTTCCTGCTGGCGCTGCTCACTGCGATCGCCGCGGGTGTGACGGTGCTGCTGGCCCCGGAGATCGACACCCGCGCGGCGCGAGCACCGGGCATCGCCCAGGCCGGTTTTGCCCAGGTGATCGCCACCCACCGGAAGCTGCTGCTGACCTTGGGCGTGGCCTCGATGCTGGTGGGCACGATCCGCGGGGCACGTCAGCAGGTGCTCCCGCTCTGGGGCGAGCACATCGGGCTGGACCCCACCACCATCTCGCTGCTCTTCGGTCTCGCCGGTGGCATCGACATGCTGCTGTTCTATCCGGCCGGCAAGATCATGGACCGCTTCGGCCGGCTCTGGATCGGAGTGCCCTCAATGGTCTGCCTCGGATCAGCGATGGCGCTGGTGCCGCTGGCCCATTCGGTGCCCGTGCTCGCGGGAGTGGCGGTGCTGCTGGGAATCAGCAACGGTCTGGGCTCGGGGGTCATGATGACCATCGCCTCCGACATCGCCCCCGCCGAGGCGCGCCCGCAGTTCCTCGGAGCATGGCGGCTGATGCAGGATCTCGGGATCGCCGCGGGACCGCTGACCCTGGCCGCCGGTGCCGCTCTGGGCTCCTTGGCGGCAGGCATCTGGGTGGCCTCAGCCATGGGCCCGCTGGCCAGTGCCGGGCTGCTGCGCTGGCTCCCGCGCTACTCGGTCCACGCTAGCCGTCGGACCCGTAGGGCCGCCGGGCTGGAATGACCCGCAGGGCCGCAGGGCGGCAATGACCCGTAGGGCCGCCGGGCGGCAATGACCCGCAGCGCCGCCGGGCGGCAGGCACGCTGGCCAGGAGCGCCACCAGGCGCGAGGTGATCAGGCGGAGGGCTCCCGGGGAACCCGGGCGGTGCTGCGCCGGACCAGCAGGTCAAAGCTGCGGTCCAGGCTCTTCGGATACGTGTCTTCGGACTCGACGGTGGCGAGGATGAGCTTCGCCGCCGTCGCCCCTTGGTTCTGGGCGTGCTGGTCGACTGTGGTGAGCTCGAAGAGGGCGCCAAGCTCGTGACCGTCGACCCCGACCACCGAGAGGTCCTCCGGGACCCTGATCCCGAGCTCCCGCGCGGCGAGGATCGCGCCGATCGCCATCTCGTCCGAGGCTGCGACCAGTCCGGTCATCCCGGTTCCTGGAGTGCCCAGCAGCTGTCGCGCCGCATGGAAGCCTCCAGGAATGGTGAAGTCTGCCTCTCCGATCAGGGACGGGTCGGAAGAGATGTCGCGGGCGCGGAGCGCTCGGTCGAAGCCCGCTCGTCGCTGACTCGGCACCTTGTAGTCGGCGTCGAACTGTTCGGCGCCTCCGATGAAGCCCAGCACCTCATGGCCGAGCTCGAGCAGGTGCGCGGTGGCGAGCTCGGTGACGGCCGCATCATCGATGGAGACCCCGGGCAGGGTCCCGGAGCTGCCGCCGATGATGACCACCGGGATGCCGAGCCGCGCCAGCTCCCGCTCCTCCCAGTCGCTGAGCTCCAGCGCCACGACGATGACGGCGTCCACCCTGCGTCGTCGCAGGAAGGCGCCGAAGATCTCCTGCCGGACCTCGGGGTCTGCGGTGACGTTGTAGAGCGTCACGTCATACCCGGTGCGGGTCGCTTCGGCGGAGATCCCGGTGAGCACGGTGTTGAAGAACCATCGGTGCAGCTCAGGCATGATCACCCCGAGGTTGCGCATCCGACCAGACGCCAGGCTGGAGGCCGCGGAGGAGGCCACGTAGTCGAGCTCCGCGGCGACAGCCAGGATCTTGGCCCGGGTGGCCTTCGAGACGTTGCCTCGGCCGCTCAGGGCGCGGGAGACCGTGGCGGCGGACACGCCTGCGGCCTTGGCGACATCATCGAGGCTGGTCATCAGCCTGCGTGCCGCTGCAGCCATACGGTGCAGTCGGCGGGTACCTGGGATCCTGCCAGAGGCGCGGTGGCCAGGAGCACCTGGTGCCCCGCGGGCAACGCCACCGGCTTTGTGCCGGTGTTCGCGAGCACGGTCAGATCCTGGTTGCTGAACATCAGCACGGCATCCTCGGCTCCTGGGAGCCAGCGCACCTCTCCGAGGCCCAGGTCGTGTTCCGCGCGCAGGGCAAGCATCCGCCGGTAGAGGCTCAGCGTCGAGTCGGGATCGGCGCGCTGCACATCCCGGGAGAGGTCTTCCCAGCGTTCAGGCTGCGGCAGCCAGGGTGTGCCCCCGGAGCTGAATCCGAAGTTCTCAGCCTCGCCCGCCCAGGGAAGCGGCACCCGACATCCGTCGCGACCGAACCGCTCGCCGGCGGTGCGGAACCAGGTGGGGTCCTGACGGGCCGCATCGGGGAGGTCGTGGACCTCGTCCAGACCCAGCTCCTCGCCCTGGTAGATGTACGCGGAGCCGGGCAGCGCCAACATCAGGGCGGTCGCGGCGCGGGCACGTGCCAGCCCGGTCTCGCGGTCGGGCAGGCCCGGATGCGCGGGTCCTATCCCGGTCCCCTGCGGGTTCTCCCCGGTCAACGAGAGCCTGGTGGCGTGACGCACCACGTCGTGGTTGGACAGGACCCAGGTGCTCGGAGCGCCCACTGCATTGAAGGCGTACAGGGAATCGTCGATGACTCCGCGCAGCTGTTCCGCCTCCCAGGGGGTCTCGAGGTACTGGAAGTTGAAGGTCTGGTGCATCTCGTCCGGGCGCACCCAGAGCGCCGCCTTCGCCACGGAGGACACCCAGGCCTCACCGCACAGCGCCCGATCCCCCGGATACTCCTCCAGGACCAGCCGCCAGTCCCGGTAGATCTCATGGACCGCGGTCTGTTCGAAGTAGGGCGCCGGGGTCTCCTCCCCACCCATCGAGGCGGCGTCGACATCCGGGGTGTAGTCCGGGAAGTCCTGGTCCTTGACCAGACCATGGGCAACATCGACGCGGAAGCCGTCGACCCCGCGGTCGAGCCAGAAGCGCAGGATGCGTCGGAACTCTTCCTTGACCTCTTCCTGGGACCAGTCGAAATCCGGCTGGCTCGAGTCGAAGAGATGCAGGTACCACTGACCCGGCGTGCCGTCGGTCTCGGTGATGCGGGTCCAGGCGGGGCCGCCGAAGATCGACTGCCAGTTGTTCGGCGGCTGCTCTCCCTGCTCTCCCCGACCCTCGCGGAAGATGTACCGGGCGCGCTCTGGGCTGCCCGGGGCTGCGGCCAAGGCCTGCTGGAACCACAGGTGCTGGTCCGAGGAGTGGTTGGGCACCAGGTCCACGATGACCCTGATGCCGAACCCATGGGCCCGCTCGAGGAGGGCGTCGAAGTCGGCCAGCGTGCCGAAGATCGGGTCCACGTCGCAGTAGTCCGCGACGTCGTAGCCGGCGTCCTTCTGCGGTGAGGTCATGAAGGGGCTCAACCAGATCGCGTCCACGCCGAGCTCCTGGAGCGCACCGAGTCGGGCCGTGATCCCCGGAAGGTCCCCGACGCCGTCGCCGGTGGAGTCATGGAAGGAGCGGGGGTAGATCTGGTAGATCACTGCACTGCGCCACCACTGGGCCGGCATCCCCGGCCCCGGGGGCGCCCCCGTTTCGCGAGGGACGACGTCGGCGGTGTCGGGGGAACTGCGCAGGTCCTGTTGAGCGGTCATGTCTCCAGCATATATGCAAGCGCTTCCACATGGAGCGTCACGCGGCACAACCGCTTTCACTGGAGCCAGCAAGCGTCTCTATGCTGGATAAGACCACACCGCGAGGCATAAATACTGGTCAACGGTCGGTAGGCAGTTCACAGCACCACCACGCTCCAAGAGTTGCGTGGATCACATTCTGTCCCCATACTGGAAGCGCTTGCACTCAGGATGGCGGGGCGATCGCCTCCGCTTCTTCACAGAGAGGGACACCGATGACGGTGAACACCGGAAGAATCACGACGATGACCGCGCTCCTGGGACTGGGAGCACTGGCGCTGACCTCCTGTGGCTCGGGAGACGGTTCCGGCGACGCTGGCGCCGCAGAGCCTGCCGACTCGGAGACCACCGAGTCCGAGGCTGCAGAGTCAGAGACCACGGACTCGGACACCACAGATTCGGACACCACAGAGACCGAGGGCGGCGAAGATGCCGCCTCCGGCAGCCTGACCATCTGGGCCGACGCCAACCGCGCCGAGGTGCTCACCGACGTGGCGGAAGACTTCGAGTCCGACACCGGCATCACGGTGGAGATCGTCCAGCAGGACTTCGAGGAGATCCGAGACCAGTTCGTCTCCCAGGTCCCCACGGGCGAAGGCCCGGACATCGCCGTCGGCGCCCATGACTGGCTCGGAGTCCTGGTGAACAACGGCGTGGTCGCACCGGTCGAGCTCGGGGACGCTGCGGCGGAGTTCGAGGAGATCGCCGTGGACGCCTGGACCTATGAGGGCCAGACCTACGGCCTGCCCTACTCGATCGAGAACATCGCGCTGCTGCGCAACACCGAACTGGCCCCCGAGGCTCCGGCCGACTTCGAGGAGATGATCCAGATGGGCGAGGAGGCCGGGACCGAGTATCCGTTCCTGGTCGGCCTGGACCCCAATGAGAGCGACCCCTACCACCTCTACCCCTTCCAGACCTCCTTCGGCGCCCCGGTCTTCGGCACCGCCGAGGACGGCAGCTACGACCCCTCGCAGCTGAGCATGGCGGAGGCCGGCGGGGAAGAGTTCGCAGGCTGGTTGGCGGAACAGGGCGAGGCCGGCGTGCTGAACCTCAACATCGACGGCGACCTGGCCCTGGAGAGCTTCAACGACGGCAATTCTCCGTTCTTCCTGACCGGTCCGTGGAACGTGACCGGCGCGCAGGACGCGGGGATCGACGTCGCCGTGGATCCGATCCCGGCCGCAGGAGATCAGGACGCCCAGCCCTTCGCCGGAGTCCAGGGCTTCTTCCTCTCCTCGCAGAGCGAGAACGTCCTGGCCGCCAGCAACTTCCTGATCAACTACGTCGGCACCGCTGAGGTCCAGACGGCGCTGTATGAGACCGGTGGGCGCGCCCCTGCGCTGACCGAGTCCTTCGAGCAGGCTCTGAGCGAGGACGAGATCGTCGCCGGATTCGGCGAGTTCGGGGCCGAGGCCGTGCCGATGCCCGCAATTCCGGAGATGGGCGCGGTCTGGGACGACTGGGGATCCAGCCAGGCCGCGATCATCAAGGGCGACGGCGATCCGGTGGAACTCTGGCAGAAGATGTCCCAGGACATCTCCTCGGCGATCGACTGATCAATGCGCCCACTGACCACCACCAGAACCGAAGACCGCACCGCCGACCGACGTCGCGCCCGGCGCACCGCCGAGACCGCCGGCATCGGGTGGAAGCTGCTGCTGCTGAAGATCACCGTGCTGGGGCTGCTCAACGCCGTCTGCGTGTATGCCGCCATGGTGCTCTTCTTCAACGAGCGGTGGCTCATCGGCACTCTGGTGGTGGTCAGCGGCGCCCTCCTGACCTGGATCTACTTCCAGCGCGGAGCACTGCCAGCGAAGTATCTGGCCCCGGGAGTGGTGTTCCTGCTGATCTTCCAGGTCTTCGTCATCTTCTACTCCGGCTACGTGGCGTTCACGAACTACGGGACCGGCCACAACAGCACCAAGGATCACGCGATCCACGCGATCATGCTCCAGACCCAGGACCGAGTGCCGGATTCACCGACGTATCAGCTCACGGTGATCGAACGCTCCGGGGAGCTGGGATTCGCGGTGACCACGGAGGACGGCGAGGTGCTTCTCGGATCCGCAGAGGCCCCTCTGGAGGCTGCGCCGGGCGCCGTCGTCCAGGACGGCCGCGTCATCGAGGTGCCCGATCATGAGGTGCTGAGCTTCGCGGAACTGGTGGATCGTCAGCAGGAGCTGACCAGCCTGTCGGTGCCGCTCTCGGAGGACCCCAATGCCGGGGCGCTGCGCACCCAGGACGGGCAGCGGGCCTATGTCTACACCTCGCGCTTCGTCTACGACGAGTCCGCCGACACCTTGACCAATACCGCGAGCGGGGAGATCTACACCGACGGCGGGGCAG
>NZ_JEMO01000012.1:0-67634 GCF_000582475.1 Nesterenkonia sp. AN1 | reverse complement strand
TCGCGGAACTCTGAGGGATAGGGCTTGGGCACAAGGACATCCTTCCAGGCCGCCCGCAGGCAAGCCAGAGTAGATGTCACCTACCGGTGCAGCAGACCCGCCGCCATGTTCTGTGCCGCGTGGACCCTTCGTGAACTCATCGATGACGGTGGGGCGGGCTGGCTAAGGCTCCCGGTCTTCCTCCGCTTCCGGAGCCCGTCCAAATGCTGTGAATCGAACCCGTTAGCTTTGACAGGCTCATCCCCGTGAGGTTTTCCCAACGCACGGAGTGCCGACATCGCACTGAAGCTAGAACAATCGACCCAACCGAAACGAGGCGCGAGTCCTCTAAGCAGAAGTGGTGGTCGTGAACTTGGTTGCCGGGAGAGCCGCTGAGAAGGCGTGGCCTCCCCCTGGTGCCGAGTGCGTACGAACAAGCTGGACAATGCCTTGAGAGTTTGCTTGCGACGGGGATTCCACGAGCCCACGTTCAGACTGCATGGCAGGTAGGTTCCGGAGGTTCAGGGTGCCCCTCAAGCCAGCGCGACGACGGCAACCCGCCCCAGGAATTGAGGGTCGCCGTCGTCGTGTTGCAGTTCAGTACTAACCGCGTCCGATAATCAGCGAGCCGCCGTGGGGGCGCCGCTGTTCACCGAAGCCTCGCGCGACTGCACCTTCGGGTACTTCACCGGGGCGCTGCCGGTCATGTGCTCCAGCACCCGGACCACCTGAGCGGAGTAGCCGAACTCGTTGTCGTACCAGACGTAGAGGATTGCCTGCTTGCCGTTCACGATGGTCGCCAGCCCATCCACAATTCCCGCAGCTCGGGTGCCCACGAAATCGGTGGAGACCACCTCCGCGGAATCGATGTAGTCGACCTGCTTGTGCAACGGGCCTTCCAAGGATTCACGCCGCAGGAACTTGTTGAGCTCCTCCTTGGTGGTCTCGCGGTCCAGCTCCAGGTTCAGGATCGCCATCGAGACGTCCGGGGTGGGGACGCGGATGGCGTTCCCGGAGAGCTTCCCGGCCAGCTGGGGGAGCGCCTTGGCCACGGCCTTCGCCGCACCGGTCTCGCTGATCACCATGTTCAGCGCCGCGGACCGGCCGCGGCGTTCCCCGGGGTGGAAGTTGTCGATCAGGTTTTGGTCATTGGTGTAGGAGTGCACCGTCTCCACATGCCCGTGGTCGATCCCGTAGGCCTCGTCCATGAGCTTGGCCACCGGGGTGATCGCGTTGGTGGTGCAGGACGCCGCGGAGATGATTGTGTCCTCGTCGGTGATCTCCTCGTGGTTGACCCCGAACACGATGTTCTTCAGGTCGCCCTTGCCCGGAGCGGTCAGCAGCACCCGGGAGACGCCCTTAGCCTTGAGGTGCTGGCTGAGCCCCTCCTCGTCGCGCCAGCGGCCGGTGTTGTCCACCACCACGGCATTGCTGATCCCGTGGGCGGTGTAGTCCACTTCCGCCGGGTTCGAGGCGTAGATGACCTTGATGAACGTGCCATTGGCGATGATCGCCTGGTTCTCCTGGTCCACCCGGATGGACCCTTCGAAGGGCCCATGGACCGAGTCGCGGCGCAGCAGCGAGGCGCGCTTGGCGAGGTCGTCCTCGGCACCCTGGCGCACCACGATGGCGCGCAGTCGCAGCCCCGAGGCCGAGGAGGCGTTGCCAACGATGATCCGGGCCAGCAGCCGTCCGATGCGGCCGAAGCCGTAGAGCACCACGTCGCGGGGCTCGATCATGCCTTCGCCGCCGCGGCCGATGACCTCGGCCAGCTCCTCACGCAGGAAGCCGTCCATGTCCTCGGAGGCCGCGTAGGCAGAAGCTCTGTAGCGGGAGTTCAGCCGGGCGACGTCGATGCTTGCGGCGCCCAGATCCAGCGTGGTCAGCGCCTGCACCAAGGGCAGGGTCTGGGAGACCGGAAGCTCGGTCTCGTCGACCTGGCGGGCGAAGCGGTGCGCCTTGAGGATCTCGATGGCGGACCGATTGACCAGTCGGCGACCGTAGATCCCGGTGACCACATTGTTCTCACGGTAGAGCTTGCCCAGCAGAGGGATCATGGCCTCGGCCTGGGACTCTCGGTCGATCCAGCTGCGCAGTTGTTCGTCTGCTTCAGTGGTCATTATTGGACGTGTCCTCACTCGTCTAGACGTCATTGTCTACGTGGACCCATCGGGTGTTCGAATCACAAGCGAACACCGCGATGTGTCCGTAGGCGAGTCTAGCCGAAGCCGACTGGCTCGGCGCCGGAGAGCGGAGCGCGTTCACGCGCGCGTGGAGGGCACGGGGGAGCGGGTGGGGGACGGGTCGGTCGATAAGCCGGGTTCTGTCGCCGCGGTGATTGCTCACCGAGGCGGACCATCATCCATCTGGGCCTCGTGTTGCCACGGACCTCAAGCGATCAACCCGGATGCTCGGGCGGGCAGCCCTCAAACACATCCTGTTCGACCTTGCACCGGATGGGGTTTGCCTAGCCGCCCCAGTCACCTGGGGCGCTGGTGGTCTCTTACACCACCGTTTCACCCTTACCTGCGACGACGAGCGCCGCGGGCGGTCTGTTTTCTGTGGCACTGGCCTGCGGGTCTCCCCGAGTGGGCGTTACCCACCATCCTGCCCTGTGGAGCCCGGACTTTCCTCGGCCCGAGGCAGTTATCCGCCGTCTCCGGCGGGCCTCAGTCTCGAGCCGCGATGGTCTGACCGACCCGTCCCGGCTCACCATGGTACGGGATCTAGTCACCGCCCCCGGCACGACGGTGAGGCCGGGCACACGGCCGGTCCTGAGGCCGCAGGCGCGCGGAGGCGGTCCCTCCCCGGGCGGCTTGCTAGCCTTGCCCGGTGCTGATCTTCCTGCCGCCCTCCGAGGGCAAGACACCCCCGAGCGATCCCAGTGCATCCGCGGTGGATCTGCGCAGCCTGATCCTGCCCGAGCTGGACCAGGCTCGGAGCACCGTGATGGACGCGCTGGTCCAGGTCAGTGCGCAGGAGGACGCGCAGCAGATCCTCAATGTGGGCAAGACCGTGATGCCCGAGGTGCGCGCCAACGCCCACCTCGGCACCGCCCCCACGGCACCCGCGCACGAGATCTACACCGGGGTGCTCTTCGAGGCCCTGGACTCCGCATCCCTGACCCCCGAGCAGCTGAACCGGGCTACTAAGCAGGTGCTGATCTTCTCCGGGCTCTTCGGTGTGACTTCGCTCACCGATCGGATCCCGGCCTACCGCCTCTCCATGGGCGTCAGTCTCAGCGCCCCGGGCACTGGGCAGGGTCCCGGTGCGGCTCCAGCACGTCCCGCACCGGGTCGACTGGGCAGCTTCTGGAAGACCGCCCTGGCCGAGCCGCTGTCCGAACACATCGGTGATCAGCTGGTCGTGGACTGCCGCTCGAGTTCCTACGCCCAAGCCCACCGCTCCGCGCCGGAACAGACCTTGATGGTCAACAGCTTCACCGAGCGCGACGGGCAGCGGAAGGTCGTCACGCACTTCGCCAAGCATGCCCGCGGAATCCTCGCGGGGATGCTGCTGCGCACCGAGGGTGCCGAGCCTGAAACGGTCGAGGACGTCGCCGAGCTGGCCTCCCAGCGATGGCGGGTGGAGCTGCGTCCGGCCACCGCGAGGACTCCGCATCAGCTGGACCTGATCGACTGACCCGCGCAAGCCCGATCAGCCCGGACGGCCCAGCGGGCCATTAGCAGATTCTCTGCCCCGCCGACTAGCCTGGGGACCATGGCAGAGTTTATTTACACCATGATCAGCGCCCGCAAAAAAGTGGGCGACAAGGTCATCCTCGATGACGTCACCATGTCCTTCTACCCCGGTGCCAAGATCGGCGTGGTCGGACCCAACGGTTCGGGCAAGTCCACCATCCTCAAGATCATGGCGGGCCTCGATGAGCCCTCCAATGGCGAGGCACGTCTCTCCCCGGGATACTCCGTGGGCATCCTGATGCAGGAACCCGCGCTCAACGAGGACAAGACCGTGCTCGGCAACGTCCAAGAGGGCGTCGGCGAGATCTACCAGCAGCTGCAGCGGTTCAACCAGATCTCCGAGGAGATGGCCAACCCCGACGCTGACTTCGACGCCCTGATGGCCGAGATGGGCACCCTGCAGGAAGCCATCGACGCCGCCAACGCCTGGGACCTCGACTCCCAGCTGGAGCAGGCCATGGACGCGCTGCGCTGCCCGCCACCCGAGGCGGACGTCAGCGTGCTTTCCGGCGGTGAGCGCCGCCGCGTGGCGCTGTGCAAGCTGCTGCTCTCCAAGCCGGACCTGCTGCTGCTCGATGAGCCCACGAACCACCTCGACGCCGAGTCCGTGCTCTGGCTCGAGCAGCACCTGGCCGCCTACGAGGGCGCCGTGCTGGCCGTGACGCACGATCGCTACTTCCTCGACCACGTCGCCCAGTGGATCTGTGAGGTCGACCGCGGTCGGCTCTACCCCTACGAGGGCAACTACTCCACCTACCTGGAGAAGAAGCAGGCCCGCCTGAAGGTTCAGGGCAAGAAAGACGTCAAGATGGCCAAGCGACTCTCCGACGAGCTGGAGTGGGTGCGCTCCAACGCCAAGGGGCGCCAGACCAAGTCCAAGGCCCGCCTGAACCGCTACGAAGAGATGGCCGCCGAGGCCGAGCGCACCAAGAAGCTCGACATGGACGAGATCCAGATCCCGCCAGGCCCACGCCTGGGCACCCAGGTCATCGAGGCCGAGAACCTTCAGAAGGGCTTCGGCGACCGCCAGCTCATCGAAGGACTCTCCTTCTCGCTGCCGCGCAACGGCATCGTCGGGGTCATCGGTCCCAACGGCGTCGGCAAGTCCACGCTGTTCAAGACCATCGTGGGCATGGAAGAGCTCGACGGCGGCAAGCTCGCTGTGGGCGACTCCGTGAAGCTCTCCTACGTCGACCAGTCACGCGCCGGCATCGATTCGGAGAAGAGCCTCTGGGAGGTCGTCTCCGACGGGCTGGACTTCATCCACGTGGGTGCCGTCGAGATGTCCTCGCGCGCTTACGTCTCGGCCTTCGGCTTCAAGGGTCCGGACCAGCAGAAGAAGGCAGGTGTGCTCTCCGGCGGTGAGCGCAACCGGCTGAACCTGGCCCTGACACTGAAGCAGGGCGGCAACCTGTTGCTGCTCGATGAGCCCACCAACGACCTCGACGTGGAGACCCTCGGTTCCCTGGAGAACGCTCTGCTGGACTTCCCCGGCTGCGCCGTGGTCATCTCGCACGACCGTTGGTTCCTGGACCGCGTGGCCACCCACATCCTGGCCTGGGAGGGCACCGACGAGAAGCCTGCCGACTGGTATTGGTTCGAGGGCAACTTCGAGTCCTACGAGCAGAACAAGGTGGAACGGCTCGGCGCCGATGCGGCCCGTCCGCACCGCGTGACTCACCGCAGGCTCACCCGCGACTGATCCCGCAGCCCAGTCACCGACTGATCTGCTCGATCAACCCGCAGAGGAACCTGCGAGGCTGACTCGGCCCGCCCGCGACACCACTTCGGTGACCGCGGGCGGGCCGAGTCGTGTGCCCGTATTGTCCCTCGCTCGACATGGTCCTTCGCTCGGCGTCGTGCCGGTCAGAAGGGGGCTGCCTCCTTCTCCTCGGCCGGTTCCCGGGCCTCGGCGGTCTCGGTACCCCAGGCAGTCTCCGCGGCGGAGCTGGAAGAGCCGTTGGAGGACTCCGAGTTCGACTCCGTCATGTTGCGCCCGCTGTCTTCCCCGGAGCCTGCGCCACCGAGCCGGGTGAAAGAGCCCGAGCCGAAGGTCAGGTCATAGCCGATGGCCTCGGCGTCGATCTCTACCGAGGTCCCGCGCTGACCCTTCTCGTTCTCCCACTGCCGCACCCGCAGCCGTCCGGTGACCAACACCGGGTCGCCCTTGTGCAGGCTGCTCTTGACGTTCTGGGCCAGCTGACGGAAGGCCGAGACGGTGTACCAGTTGGTCTCCCCGTTGACCCACTGTTCGGTCTTGCGGTCGAAGCGCCGGGGCGTGCAGCCGAGCCGGAAGTTCGAGATCGGCAGCCCTTGGAGCGTGGTGAACTCCTCCACTTCGCCGCCCAGGAATCCGCGGACGGTGATCGTTTCGCTCATTGCTCTCCTCCATCTCTGTCACGGCCGCTCAGGAACGGCACGGTGTGCCTGGCCCCGCCGCAGGCCGTGGCAGTCGGAGACGGGGTCCCACCAGTGTTCGCGGTCAGGCTGCCCGGCAGGGTCATCTTCGGTGGGTGTGGATGACCGGCGCCTCGGCGGCGTGGCGAGGGACGCTGGGGAAAACCGGGGCCGTGAGGAGCAGGTAGACTCTCTGCCTGGACCTGCTCAGGATGCTGAGACTCTGCGTGTCCACGCCTCGGTAGCTCAGGGGATAGAGCAGCGGCCTTCTAATCCGCCGGTCGGGGGTTCGAATCCCCCCCGGGGCACTTGTCCATTTCGCATAGACTCCAGCTGGCCGCCGTCATGACGGCGGCTGCTCTGCTGTATCTCGCGCACTCCCTGCTGCGGTTCCGCAACTTCGAGGCCAAGGGCTACGATCTGGGCATCTTTGATCAGGCGGTGCGCCAGTACTCGCTGTTCAAGGCGCCGATCGTGCCGATCAAGGGCGAGGACTTCCACCTGCTGGGGGATCACTTCCACCCGATCATCGCCGCCTTCGCCCCGCTGTATTGGATCTGGGACGATCCCCGGGTGCTCAACATCGGCATGATCGCTCTGCTGGTCTCCACAGCGATCCCGGTCTACCTGGTGGTGCGCGGTTGGTTCAGCCACCTTCCGGCCCTGCTGGCCGCCGTCGCGCTGCTGCTCTTCTGGCCCTTCCAGGCGCTGGTGAACTGGGACTTCCACGAGATCGCCTTCGGAGTCCCGCTCATCGCCTGGGTGATCTGGGCCATCGAGCGTCGCCGGATGTGGCTCGCCGTGGGGCTCGGCGCGGCGCTGCTGCTGGTGCGTGAGGACATGGGAGTCACCCTCATCGCGCTCAGCCTGGTCCTCGCGATCAAGCGCGCCTGGCTGCCCGCGCTGGTGACCGCCGGCCTCGGTGTCTTCGGCTACTGGTTCGCCGTGGAGCTGGTGATCCCGCACTTCTCCGCAGCCGGGGAGTTCGGCTACTGGGAGTTCACCGCACTGGGGCCCAGCGCGGGTGCCGCCATCGTCTTCCTGCTCACCCAGCCGTGGAACGCGGTGGTGATCCTCTTCGATCACCCGACCAAGGTGGGACTCTGGGCGCTGCACTTCCTGCCGCTGCTGCTGCTGCCCTTCGCCTCCCCGTATGTGCTCCTCGGCGCCCCGATCCTGCTCTCGCGGCTGTTCAACGATCGAGCGAACGTCTGGTCGGTGATCTATCAGTACGACGCGATCCTGACCCCGATCTTCCTGCTCGCCGGCTTCGACGTCGCCCGTCGGCTCATCGCGCGCTGGCCGCGGCTCAAACCGCTTGCCGTCGGTCTGCCCGGCACCGTCATCGCGGTCGGTCTGGTCGGCACCTTGGCGTTCCCCGGAGTCTTTCCGCTGCAGCGCACGGTGACCGCGGACAACTGGACCATGGGGGACCGGGCGCTGGCGCATCAGCAGGTCACCGAGGCCGTGCCCGACGACGTCTGCGTGGAGGCCGCGGACACCGCGGTGCCGCACCTGGTGGACCGCACCTCGGTGGGTCTGCACGGCACCACCGACGAGGACGCGCTGACCTGGCTCATCATCGACGACACCGTTCAGGAGCTGGGCGGCTCGAACCCGTTGAGCCCCGCGGAGGCCTTCGAGCGGGCCGAGCGGCTCGGCTTCGAACCGGTCATCGAGGATGCTGAGGGGCTCTGGCTGCTTGAGCGTGCCTCCGCCCCCGAGGGCGACGCCGCGAACGAATGCGCGGAATACCTGCGGCGATGACCGCGCTGTAGCATAAGGACCGAACCACCACACCCCTCAGCCGCGCCGCCGCGCGGCGTCATGGAGAGCCACATGTCCACCGACTGCGTCCCTGCGGGGGTCTGCCGAGCCTCGCAGACCGACCCGGAATCGGCCCGCGTGGTCATGGTGAGCCTGCACACCTCACCCTTGGCGCAGGCCGGAAATCGGGACGCCGGAGGGCTCAACGTCTATGTCAACGCGCTCAGCGCGGCTCTCGCCCAGTCGGGTCTCACCGTGGACATCGTGACCAGCGACGTCGACGCCGAGACCTCCGCCGGCGCGGACAGCGTCACGGTCCTCGATGACGGCCGGCGGATCCACACCCTGGCTGTGGGCGAGCAGGCGCGGGCCGAGAAGTCACTGCTGCCCGAACGGGTCGACATGCTCGCCGCCCGGGCGCTGCGCAGCCTGGAATCGATCGACATGAATCCGGTCACCACGGTGCACTCGCACTATTGGATCTCCGGGCTGGCCGGGATCCAGCTGGCCCGGGCGCTCTCGGCGCCGCTGGTGCACACCATGCACACGATCGCTGCGGTGAAGCAGGAGCTGGACCCGACGGCCTCAGCGAGCCCGCGGCGCAGCCTCGCGGAGGCGGAGATCGCCCGCGCCGCGGATCTGGTGACCGCCAACACCGAGCGCGAGATCGCCGACCTGAAACGGCTCTTCGGCCTCGCCGACGCCTCCATCGCGCTGGTCCGGCCGGGGGTGGACCTGGAGATCTTCCATCCGCCGGCGGGGAGGGACCCGCGCTCCGGCCCGTTGGCCGGGCGCGCGCTGCGCCTGGCCTTCGCCGGGCGGCTCCAGCCGCATAAGGGGCCGCAGGTCGCCGTGGAGGCCCTCGGCGCGCTGCGCCGGATGATGCCCGAGGTGCCGGTGCAGCTCGTGGTCGCCGGCAGCCAGAGCGGAGACGACGTGCTGGACCTCCAATCCCTGGCAGCCCGGGCCGCGTCGCCGATGCGGTCCAGGCTCTGCCCCCGCTGCCGCATGAGGAGCTGGCAGAGCTCTTCCGAGGCAGCGACGCCGTCCTGGTGCCCTCGTTCAGCGAATCCTTCGGGCTGGTCGCGCTCGAAGCCATGGCCTGCGGCACCCCGGTGATCGCCCACGACGTCGGCGGCCTCTCCTCGCTGATCACCCACCGCCGCAGCGGCCGGCTGATCCCTAGCCTGGACCCTGCGCTGTGGGCCGAGCAGCTGCGCTGGCTGGTGCTGCACCGGCGGGCCTGGAGCCGCTACAGCGCGACCGCGGCCACGCTTGCCCGCTCCTACTCCTGGGAGGCGACGGCGACCGCTACGCTGCAGGCCTACCGCAGCGTGGCGCTGATCACCAGTTGCTGAGCCCGCCCGTCAGGAACCGATCCTCTTCCCGGGTGGCGGAGTCGCGGCGGGCTGGCCTCCAGCCCGCCAGGCTCAGGTCTCCAGGTAGCGCGAGGACCAGGTCTGGGCGTACTTCTTGTTGATCGCCCGAGTGGCGCGGGAGCTGTTCACCAGGGTCTGTTGCATCTTCTCGGAGAGCTTCGGGCGCAGACCTTCCGGGGGCCGCACCATGCCCTCCTGGGCCACCGAGGCGACCAGCGCGCCGTCGCGGCTGTAGATGGACCCCTGCGCCAGGCCGCGGGCGTTCTGCGCGCTCGGGCTCTGCTGGACATAGAGCAGCCACTCGTCGGCGCGGGCCTCGCGGTGCCACCACATGGCGTGGTCGAGTGAGGCGACCTTCATCTCCGGCTTGGCCCAGTAGAGACCGTGCCGGCGCAGCACCGGTTCCAGCAGCGTGTAGTCCGAGGCGTAGAGGATCGCGGCCCGGTGGAGATTGGGATCATCGGGCAGCGCGGCCTTGGTCTTGAGCCACACCGCGCTGGTGGCATGCGGATTCTGGTCGGCCTCGAGGTAGATCGGACGGTCCACATGGCGGATGTCGAACGGGCGTCCATGCGCCCACTCATGCACGATCGGGTGCTTCACGTGTCCCACAAGCTCCTGGGGAGGTGCCAGATCCTCGGGATCCGGGACCCCCTCAGGCATCGTGCGCTGGTGTGCCACTCCGGCCGAAGGCCGCTGGAAGGACGCGATCATGGACAGGATCGGGGTCCCGTCCTGATAGGCCTGGCTGCGGCGAGCAGAGAAGGAGCCGCCGTCACGCAGCCGCTCCACCGAGACCTGGATCGGCTTGCTCGCGTCACCGGGGCGAAGGAAGTAGCCGTGCACCGAATGGATCAGCCGGTCAGGATCCACCGTGGTCATGGCCGCGGTCGCCGCCTGGGCGAGCACCTGCCCGCCGAAGACCCGCCAATAGGCCTGCTTGAACACCGGCCCGAGGAAATGATCCTCGCCGCTGCGTCCGGCGGCCGCCTCGGCATCGCTGGGATCCAGGTGCTTCAGCTGGAGCATGTCCACGAGCTGCTGCACCGACTCGGCGGCGGCGGGCACCTCATAACGGCGATCAGGCATGCGACGTCCTTTCGGGCGTGGACAGGGTCAGGTGCCTCCACTCTAACGGCCCTTCAGCCCGGCTCCGGGGGAGCAGGATCAAGCGTCGAGTGTCACGAGGGATTCTGCTCATCGATGGAGTCGGAGGCGGAGGCATTGCTGCGGAGCCAGGCTCGGGCCGACTCCAGGAGGTTCTCGACCGTGGTGTCATTGGCGAGCACCACGCCGTCCTCTCCCGGCTCGAGGGCTTCCAGGGTGCTCAGCTGAGACTCCAACAGCGCCGGGGGCATGAAATGTCCGCTGCGGTGGGCCAGTCGGGTGTTCAGCCGCGGAATCTCCACATCCACGTGGAGGAACACCACCCGCCCTGCGGCGGTGCGCAGCACATCGCGGTAGCTGCGCCGCAGCGCGGAGCAGGTGATCACGCTGCCGGTCGCCGCCTGGGTGGACATCCAATCGCGCAGGGACTCGAGCCAGGGCCAGCGATCCTCGTCGGTGAGCGGGGTCTGGGCCGCCATCTTCGCGATGTTCTCAGGTGGGTGGAACTCATCTGCTTCAGCCATCGGCAGGCCAAGGTCTGCCGCAAGGGCGGCTGCCAGAGTGGATTTTCCAGAGCCGGAGACGCCCATCACCACGAGGTGACGAGGGGGTGTGGGTTCACCCGGGCTAGGCTGTGCTGGGGGATTCGACATCGAATTCCTTTGTGCTGAGGGCTGGTTCTCGAGCCCCCTGTGACGGGGACCACGTTCCAGCTAAGATAGCACCTTTAAGTTCTAAAGGTGTGATGTTTGGTTCTGCGTCGATGAAGGAGACTCCGTGGCGAACTCTGCCGTGGCCCGGGTGGGCCGTGACGCGATCTCCGAGACCCTCGGACGCGAGATCGTCGATGGGGCGCATCGATCTGGGGCCGTGCTGACCCTGGAGTCGCTGCAACAGCGTTTCGGGGTCTCGCGCACCGTGGCCCGAGACAGCGTCAAGGTCCTGGAGTCCCATGGTCTGCTCTACTCCAAGCGACGCATAGGCCTGGTGGTGACCGCCGCGAAGCACTGGGACGTGATGTCGCCCTCGGTGATCGCCTGGCGCCTGGCCTCAGCCGACGCGCGCGGCGCGTTCATCGAGCTGACCCAGCTGCGCATCGCGGTGGAGACCGAGGCCGCCGCGCTGGCCGCGGCTCGACGGACCGAGGTCCAGGCACATCAGATGCTGGATCTGGCCGCCACCATGCGCCGGCTGGGGGAGTCCGAGCAGCTCACGGAGTTCATCACGGCGGACATCGCCTTTCACCGGCTGATGCTCGAAGCAGGCGGGAACTCGATGTTCGCTGCCCTGGCCGACGTCGTCGCCGAGGTCCTCTCCGGGCGCACCCAGCATGGTCTGATGCCGACCCGACCGATGCCAGAGGCGCTGGACGCCCACGACGGCGTGGCCCGAGCGATCGCGGACCAGGACCCCCGCGAGGCGCGGCGCTACATGGAGGTGCTGGTCGATGAGGTGCGCTCTGCTCTGGAAGAATGAGCCCCATGACTGACTCGCTGCGATTCGCTGAAGCCGTCTCGCTCCAGGACCTCTCCACCTACATCAAGCGCGCCAGGCGGATCCAAGAACAAGGCATCCGGCTCCAGGCCGTGGGCCGGGTGCTTGCCGCCTGGGTGCCGGTGATGACCCCGGGATCGCTGACCAGCCAGCTGCCGGCGGTGCTGGGACTGCGCACCGTCGCCCTGGCCGAGGAGTCCCGGGCCGATGTCACCGCGGAGCTCAGCTCGATCAGTGAGCGCATCGCCCGGATGAACCCGGCGGAGACCGAGCTCTCGCTGCCGCCGAGCCGGCTCAGCGTGCCCTGGGCGGCCGTGACGCCACCTCGCTCGGGCTGGGAGCCGCTGGGAAGTGTGGCCGATGACCAGCTGCGCTCCCAGGCCGCATCAGGCATCGCCAGATCACCGAAGCCGTGCCGACCACGGCGGGCGCCGCCGTCGTCGAGCAGGTCCGGGAACAGGTCTGGGGCCGGGACCTGGAGACCGATGCCTCAGCAGACGGTGGGCAGGCGGCCCAGGCGCAGCAGCGCAGCGATGCCGCCATCCCGGCGGGCGCGGCCTTCGGCGCCCACGCGCTGAACTTCCTGGCCTCCGAGGGCGCTGGCGGCTCCACCGCGATCCACCGTCGGGGCCGCTGGGTCCGGCTCAGCTCGCAGGGCGGCTACATCCTGTGCCGCAGCACCCGGGAGCCGAGTCTCTGAGCTAAGTGCCTTCAGGCGCCTGAGCTGAAGACGCTCACCCCGAAGAGGTGTGAGCCTCTCCGGCTCAGCTGTTGACCATCGAGTGCGCGGCGCGCTCCAGGTAGTCCCAGAGGATCTGCTCGTGCAGCGGGGAGAGCTCCGCGGCGTCGACTCCGGCGCGCATGAACCTCAGCCACTTGTCCCGGGCCTGCGCGTCCACGGCGAACGGCATGTGCCGCATCCGGAGCCGGGGGTGCCCGCGCTGCTCCTGGTAGGTGCGCGGTCCGCCCCAGTACTGTTCCAAGAACATCAGCAGGCGCTCCTTGGCAGGTTCCAAGTCCGTCTCGGGGTACATCGCCCGGAAGTCCTCATCCTCGGCCACATGTGCGTAGAAGACCTCGACGATGGTCTCGAAGGTCTTGCGCCCACCGACGGCATCGTAGAAGCTCTGCTGCTCGGCGCCGGAGGGTTCCGGGGCGGGCGGTGCGGGGTTGGCCAGGGCGGCGTCGGAGGGTCCTGAGCTCGGCGGCGCCGCGCGCCCGGGCAGGCCGGAGACCTGGGACGGAGGCTTGCCCACTGGACGCACGGTGGCTATCGGTGCCCCCAGGCGGTTCGAGAACTTCGGAAGCTCGCGGGCGGGCTGGGACTCTTGCTCGGACATGTTCCTCCTCTTGCGCGGTGCAGGGTGCAACGATACTCGCTCGGCCCATGTTCCCGTCGGCAGCGCTGCCCAGCGGCCAGCGCCGGCCCCTCGCCGCGCGACGTAGGATTGACCCGGCCCTCGGGCCACCCGCGCCCTCGTCCCGAAAGGTCTGAGAAGAGATCATGGTAGACAGCATCGAAGTCCACATCGCCACCGATCACGCGGGGATGGAGCTCTCCGCCCACCTGGTGGATCATCTGCGCGGCCTCGGCTACACCCTCATCGACCACGGACCGCAGGAATACGACGCGCTGGATGACTACCCCGCGTTCTGCATCCGCGCCGCCGCGGCGGTGGTGGCCGCCCAGGGTGCGGGCAGGCACGCGCTGGGGATCGTGCTGGGCGGATCCGGCAACGGCGAGCAGATCGCCGCGAACAAGGTCACCGGGGTCCGCGCCGCGCTGGCCTGGAACCACGACACCGCGGTCCTCGCCCGGGAGCACAACGACGCCAACGTCGTCGCACTCGGCGGGCGCCAGCACAGCCTCGCGGAGGCCACCGGGATCGTGGAGGCCTTCCTGGGTGCCGAGTTCAGCGGAGATGAGCGCCACGCCCGCCGGATCGGGAAGATCTCCCACTATGAGCTCACCGGCGAGATCCTCGACTGATCCATGCCTGAAGGCCACACCCTCCACCGGCTCGCCGCGCAGATCAACACGGTCTTCGCCGGTCATCCGTGGCGGGTCAGCTCTCCGCAGGGACGTTTCATCGCCGGCGCGCAGCGTCTGGACGGGCAGGTGCCCCAGCATGCCGAGGCCTGGGGCAAGCACCTGTTCGTGCACCTCGGTCCCGAGGTGTGGCAGGTCCACCTGGGGCTCTACGGCGCGTTCAGCTTCCGCGGCGATGCGGACTTTGCGGCCGAGGCCACGGTCGGTGCCCCGCGCGCCGCGGTGGGGACCCTCGAGCCACGCTACGCCGAGGACGGCTGGCTCATCCCAGAACCGCCCAAGGGTGCGGTGCGCGCCCGGGTCAGCGCCCGGCACGGGTGGGCGGACCTGCGCGGCCCCACCACCTGCGCGGTGCTGGACCTGACCGAGTACCAGGCTGTCGTGGATCGGCTGGGGCCGGATCCGCTGCGCCAGGGGATCAGCCAGGACGCCCGAGCCGATGCGCAGCTGCGCGAGCTCTTCCTGCACAATCTCAGCCGACGTCGAATCAGCATCGCCGCCGCCCTGATGGACCAGGCGGTCATCGCCGGGGTGGGCAACATCTACCGCGCAGAATCCCTTTTCCTCGAGGGGCTCGACCCGTATACGCCCAGCAACCAGCTGGATCCTGAGCGCGCGGCACCACTGTGGGACCGACTCACCGAGCAGCTGCGCGACGGGGTCGCCGAGGGTCGGATCCGCACCGTGCGCACCGGCGGCTCGCGTCGGCACTGGGTCTATAAGCATCAGGGCACCGCCTGTCCACGCTGCGGGACGGTCATCAAGGCGGCCGAGCTGCAGGGCCGAAGACTCTACTGGTGTCCGGGGTGCCAGCGCGACTGAGCCCCGCTTCAGTTCCGCCGGCGTTCCCGTAGAATCACCTGCGTCCGCAGAACATCCATGAGGAGTACATCCCAAGTGTCCGAAAACGCAGCATCGGAAGCCCCGTCCCAGGCCGCAGCGCCGGCTGAATCCATCAGCATCACCCGCGACGGCGAGACGGCGAGCATCGAGCGCGGCACCACCGGCACCACGCTCTTCGCCGCGGACAAGACCACCGTGGTCATGCGGGTGGACGGCGAGCTCTGGGACCTCTCCCGGGAGATCCCGGCCGGCGCCGCCGTGGAGGCCGTGGACATCGCCAGCCCCGACGGGCTCAACGTCCTGCGCCACTCCACTGCCCACGTGATGGCCCAGGCGGTCCAGCAGCTCTACCCCGAGGCCAAGCTCGGCATCGGCCCCTACATCACCGACGGGTTCTACTTCGACTTCGACGTCGCCGAGCCCTTCACGCCTGAGGATCTCAAGAAGATCGAGAAGGCCATGCAGAAGCTGATCAACCAGACCCAGCAGTTCGAGCGCGAGGTGGTCAGCGAAGATCAGGCCAAGGCCGCGATGGCGGATGAGCCGTACAAGCTCGAGCTGCTCGGCGTCGCCAGCGCTGCCGCCGGCGCAGGCGGTGCCGCTGAGGCCGCCGAGGGCGCCAACATCGAGGTCGGCGGCGGGGAGATCACGATTTACCACAACGTCGATCGTCACGGCGAGCGGATCTGGTCTGATCTGTGCCGCGGCCCGCACCTGCCCAACACCAAGCTGATCGCCAACGCCTACGCCGTGATGCGCTCCGCCGCCGCCTACTGGCGCGGCAAAGAGTCCAACCCGCAGCTGCAGCGCCTCTACGGCACGGCCTGGCCGACCAAGGACGACCTCAAGGCCTATAAGGAGCGGCTCGCCGAGGCCGAGCGTCGCGACCACCGTCGACTGGGCTCCGAGCTGGACCTCTTCAGCTTCCCCGACGAGCTGGGCTCCGGACTGCCGCTGTTCCACCCCAAGGGCGGCATCATCAAGCGCGAGATGGAGGACTACGTCCGGACCCGGCACATCGAGGCCGGCTTCCAGTACGTGGGCACCCCGCACATCTCCAAGGACGGCCTGTTCCACACCTCGGGACACCTGCCCTACTACGCCGACACCATGTTCCCGCCGCTGCACGTGGATGAGGAGCGCGACGCCGAGGGCAACATCACCAAGCAGGGCCAGGACTACCGGCTCAAGGCGATGAACTGCCCGATGCACAACCTGATCTACCGCTCCCGCGGACGCTCCTACCGCGAGCTGCCGATGCGACTCTTCGAGTTCGGCTCGGTCTACCGGTATGAGAAGTCCGGCGTGATCCACGGCCTGACCCGCGTGCGCGGCTTCGCCCAGGATGACTCCCACTCCTATGTCACCAAGGAGCAGGCCCCCGATGAGGTCCGCCACCTGCTCAGCTTCGTGCTCTCGCTGCTGCGCGACTTCGGACTCGATGACTTCTACCTGGAGCTCTCCACCCGGGACGAGGACTCAGAGAAGTTCATCGGCAGCGCCGAGCAGTGGGCGGAGGCCACCAAGGTGCTTGAAGACGTCGCCACCGAGACCGGTCTGGAGCTGGTCGCCGATCCCGGCGGCGCGGCCTACTACGGACCGAAGATCTCCGTGCAGGCCCGCGATGCCATCGGCCGCACCTGGCAGATGTCCACCGTGCAGTACGACTTCAACCAGCCCGAGCGCTTCGGCCTGGAATACCAGGCCGCCGACGGCACCCGCCAGGAGCCCGTGATGATCCACGCCGCGAAGTTCGGCTCGATCGAACGCTTCCTCGGCGTGCTCACCGAACACTATGCAGGTGCGTTCCCGGTCTGGCTCTCCCCGGTCCAGGTCCGCGCGATCCCGGTGGCGGAGCCGTTCAACGACTACCTCACCGAGGTCGTCGCGAAGCTGCAGGCCGCCGGGGTGCGCGCCGAGCTCGAGGACAGCAGCGACCGCTTCCCGAAGAAGATCCGCACGGCCTCGAAGGACAAGATCCCGTTCGTGCTGATCGCCGGGGGCGACGACGTCGACGCCGGTGCGGTCTCCTTCCGGTTCCGCGACGGCAGCCAGGACAACCAGGTGCCGGTGGACGCGGCCGTGGCCCGGATCCTCGCGGCCATCGAATCCAAGGAAGGCTGAGTCGGGTGGGGTCCGGCGACGAGTTCGAACTGGCAGGCGTGCCCGACGCCTTCCAGCGCCTCTGGACCCCACACCGCGCTGCCTACCAGCAGCGCGGCCAGGACCAGGTCAGCGGGTCAAGCGACTGCCCGTTCTGCCAGGGGCCGAAGCGCAGCGACGAGGAGTCGCTGATCGTGCACCGCGGTGAACGCTGCTTCGTGCTGTTGAACCTCTACCCCTACAACCCCGGTCACCTGATGGTCTGCCCCTACCGGCACGTCCCGGACCTCACCGACCTCGACGCCGAGGAAGCCTCGGAGTTCATCACGCTGACCCAGCAGTGCATGCGCGTGCTGCGCGCCACGGCGAACCCGGGAGGGTTCAACCTGGGGGTCAACCAGGGCAAGGTCGGCGGGGCAGGCATCGCGGCGCACCTGCACCAGCACGTGATCCCGCGCTGGAACGGGGACACCAACTTCATGCCGATCATCGCCCAGACGAAGAACCTCTCACAGACGCTGGGCGAGACCCGCGCCCTGGTGGCCGAGGCCTGGGAGGCGAACCGCTAGATGCTCAACCGCTACGCGCGCGCCTTCTTCGGCGGGCTGTTCACCCCGATCGCCAAGGCGCTGCTGGGTATCGGAATGACCCCGAACATGGTCACGGTGATCGGCACGATCGGTGTCTGTCTGGGCGCGCTGGTCTTCTACCCGATGGGAGAGCTGTTCTGGGGCACGGTGTTCATCACCGTCTTCGTCTTCTCGGATCTCGTCGATGGGCTGATGGCCAGGATCAGCGGCCAGGGATCGGTGCTGGGCGGCTTCCTGGACTCCTGCCTGGACCGGGTCCAGGACGGCGCGGTGTTCTTGGGCCTGCTGATCTGGTTCTTCACCGGGGGAGACCACGTCTGGCTCGGGATCGCCTCGGCGTTCTGCCTGCTGGCGGGCAACCTGGTCTCCTATGTGCGGGCCAAGGCCGAGGCGCTGGGCTACACCGCCGACGTCGGGATCGCCGAACGCTCCGAGCGGATGGTGCTGACCCTGGTGTTCACCGGCTTCACGGGCCTGGGCCTGCACTCCTCGGTGCTGCTGGTGGTGCTGACCCTGCTCGGGGTCGCCTCGGTGGTCACCATCGCCCAGCGCTTCCGCACCGTGATCGCCCAGACCGCCGCCGCCACCGACTGACCCGGCGGCGTCTCCGCCCCGCTCCTCCCCGCTGCTCCCCGCAGCTCCGCAGCTCCTTCCGCGCATCTGTCGCATCCCTATGCATGTCCCATCGTTATTTCCGTCCATAGCCATGGGACATGGCATAGGGATGCGATAAACCGTGGCGGGAGCGCTTCCGAGGGCTCGGCACACGCACCGCCGGGTCCAATTGGGTAGCGTCAGGGTCATGACTGATGTCCCGATGCGCACCGCCGGGGTCGATCTGGCCGCCGAGAGCAAGGGGACAGCCCTGGCCACGATCGAGTGGGGATCCGGAGGCGCCCGACTGGTCCAGCTGAGTCTCGACGTCGAGGACGCGGAGATCACCGAGGCCGCTGCAGGGATCACCAGGATCGGCATCGATTGCGCCTTCGGCTGGCCCGATGAGTTCGTCTCGTTCATCGCCGATCATGCGAACCTCGCAGCCCAGCAGCGCCCGGATGGGCGCATGCAATGGCGCCGGACGTTGGCCTACCGGGAGACCGATCGGTGGATCCGCGAGAAGATCGGACGCTGGCCGTTGAGCGTCTCGACCGACCGGATCGGTCTGACCGCGATGCGCTGCGCGGGTCTTCTCGGCGGACTCGCGGCCAGCGGGCTTCTCGTCGACCGGTCCGGCCGGACCGGCGTCGTCGTAGAGGTCTACCCCGGGGCCACGCTCAGAACCTGGGAGTGGGAGGTTCGCGGATACCGGGCGGACCCGCAGGTGCGCCGGGCACTGGTGCAGCGGATGCAGCGCGACGCACCCTGGTTGGCTCTGGGCCCGCACGCGCAGCTCATGGTGGAGTCCACCGATGCCTTCGACGCCGTGGTGGCGGCCCTTGCCGCGCGCGCCGCTGCACTGGGTCGGTATGACCCTCCGCCTGCCGAACACCAGGCGCGAGCCGAGCGCGAGGGCTGGATCGTGCTGCCATCCTGTTCGCTCGCAGACCTGCGTCCCGCTCAGACATGAAGCTGCGAGGTAACTCAGCCTTCATGCGGTTCTGGTTTGCCTCCACCGTCTCGGACTTCGGCACGTACATCACCACGGTGGCCCTCTCGGTTCTGGTCCTGGTGTCTCTGAGCGGCACCGCGTTCGATCAAGGGCTGGTCAACGCGGCACGCTGGGCGCCCTAGCTGCTGCTATGACTGTTGGCGTGCTGGGACTCCTCGACGTGGCAACCGTGATGGTGTTGATCTTTTGCTTCGGGACCCTGGCCTTGATGAGCGACGCGACCTCCCAGTCCTTCCTGCCGCAGCTCGGCTCGCGGCCTCTGCTCACATGCGCCCAACGCCCGGCTGCAGCAGAGCGACACCGTGGCCCAGACCACGGGAAGCGCCGTGGCAGGCGGCCTGGTCGCCCTGGTCACGGCCCCCTTCGCGCTGCTGCTCGGCGCGATCACCCACTTCATCTCCGCGACGGTCCTGCTCACACTCAAGCATGTCGCCGCCGAGACGCCGCTCGCGCACACTCCGGAACCGCTTCGCCGGAAGGTGCGTGAAGGTCTGCGCTGGATCTACCGGCACCCTCGGTTCGGACCCTTGGCCTGGTCCAGCCACGCCTGGTTCATCGGCTCAGCGATGATGGGCGCCGTCCTGCCGGTTCTGGTCCTCAACGATCTGGGACTCGGAGCGCTCGGACTCGGCCTGGTGCTCACCGTCGCTGGCATCGGCTCGGTCATCGGCACGGTCATCGGCACGGTGCTCTCGGTCTGGATCGGCCAACGGTGGGGGACTGGCCTGACCATGGTGATCGCCCGGTTCGTCCAGCCGCCAGTCCTGGCGCTGGTCATCTCGGGATTCCGCGACGCGACGGTCGAGGAGGACCAACTCACCGACGACGAGGCCCTTGCCTGAGAGACCGACACCGCGGGCACTCGGAGCCCAGAAACACACAGGTACTACCTTTTCTTGCCAAAAGTACTACCTGTCTGCCACCATGTGACAGGAAACACAGGTGGGCGGCTCTTCGCAGTCATCACAAGGCTCCGACGCCGCCTCACAACATCCCTCGCACCTGCGAAATATTCTTACTCTGCAACGGAGATACCCATGGAAGATTGGACTCAGACTCTGGGCACAGGCCCCTTGTTGTCCATCGCGGTCGGCGCCGTCGCGCTGATTCTGATATTGATCATTCGATTCAAGGTCCACGCGTTCATCACCTTGATCGTGGTCTCGACCCTCACCGCCGTCGTCGCCGGTGTTCCGCTGTCAGCGCTTTCCGAGACGTTGACTGACGGATTCGGCGCCACGCTGGCCAGTGTCGCGATCCTCGTCGCACTGGGCGCGATGCTGGGGCGCCTGGTGGAACACTCCGGGGGAGCCAAAGCTCTCGCGGAAGCACTGATCTCGAGGTTCGGGGAACGTCGAGCTCCCTTCGCCCTTGGCATAGCGTCTCTGATCCTGGGCTTCCCGATGTTCTTCGACGCCGGCCTGGTCATGATGCTGCCGATCGTCTTTGCCGTCGCACGTCGAGTGACAGGCAAGAGCGTGCTGCTCTTCGGATTGCCCACCGCTGCAGCGTTCTCGGTCATGCATGTCTTCCTGCCGCCGCACCCAGGGCCAGTGGCCGCGTCCGAACTCTACGAGGCCAACCTCGGCATCGTTCTGCTCGTCGGCCTGGTGATCGCCTACCCCCTCTGGTACCTCGCCGGATACCTCTGGGGCATGTTCGTTGGTCAGCGCCTGATGATTCCCGTCCCGGCGATCTTCGGTGAGGTCGACGAGGACCAGCCGAGCAACCCGCCCCGCGTCAGGACCATCGTCTTCCTGCTTCTGCTGCCGATGACGCTCATACTCTTCAACACGGGTCTGAACAGCCTGACCTCGGTCGGAGTCTTCGATGGGGACAGCACCTGGGTTCAGGCGCTGTCGTTCCTCGGGACCACCATGATGGCGCTGCTGATCACGGTGATCGTGGCGACCATCGTGCTGGGGTACCGTCGCGGTGAATCCGGCACAGCCGTGGAGAAGCTCCTCGACTCGGCTCTGGGCCCGGTCTGCTCGGTCATCCTCATCACCGGCGCCGGTGGCATGTTCGGCGGTGTGCTGCGCGCCTCCGGCATCGGCGACGCCCTTGCGGACTCACTCAGCGATCTCGGGCTGCCCGTCATCGTCGCGGCGTACCTGATCGCCGTCGCGATCCGGCTCGCCCAGGGCTCCGCCACCGTCGCGCTGGTCACAGCCGCCGGTCTGGCAGCCCCGGCCGTGCTGGCGGGAGACTTCAACTCCTTCCAGGTGGCCTCGATCGTGCTGGCAACCGCCGCTGGATCGGTATTCGCCGGTCACGTCAACGACTCCGGGTTCTGGCTGGTCGGACGGCTCATGGGGATGAACGTCAAGGAGACGCTGAAGACCTGGACGGTCCAGCAGGCACTGCAGTCGGTGCTGGGCTTCGTCATGGTCGTCGTCGTCTACCTCGCAGCCTCGCTCCTCTGAAAGGAACTACGCAGTGACACACAGAAGCACCGAGAGCGCAGCGCAGGGGCTCTTCGACATCACCGGTCAGAGCGCGCTCGTCACAGGCTCCTCACGAGGACTTGGCCGACAGCTGGCCTTGGCCCTGGCGGGAGCAGGCGCGGAGGTCACGCTCCACGGTCGCGACGCCACGGCACTGGAAGATGCTCGTGCGGAGGTGGAGTCCGTCTCCGGCCGGCCGGCTCACAGCGTCAGCTTCGATGTGACGGATTCGGATCAGGTTCGTGCCTCCTTGGACCGGCTCGTCGAGGAACGCGGCACCCCGGACATTCTGGTGAACAACGCAGGGCTGCAGCGCAGGGGGCCCTTCCAGGAGTTCGCCACACAAGACTGGGATGACATCGTCTCGTCCAACCTCAGCAGCGTCTTCTATGTGTCGCGGGCGCTGGTCCCTGGAATGATTCAGCGCGGTTCCGGAAAGATCATCAACATCGGTTCCGTCCAATCCATGTTGGCCCGGGAGACGATTGCGCCGTATTCGGCCACAAAAGGTGCCGTAGCCCAGCTGACCAAGGGTATGGCCGCCGACATGGCTCGCCACGGAATCCAGGTCAACACCATTTCCCCGGGCTACTTCGCCACCGACATGAATCGGGCTCTGGTGGCAGATGAGGACTTCAACACCTGGGTGTGTCAACGCACACCGGCCGGACGCTGGGGTTCCTTGGATGAGCTCGCCGGTGCCCTCCTGTTCTTCAGCTCCCCGGCTTCCAGCTTCGTCTCCGGACAGAACCTGTTCGTCGACGGTGGCATGACTTCGGTGGTGTGACGCATGACGACATTGAATGACTACCCCGGCATCGCGCACAGTTCGAATCACGCACTGGTGATCCAAGGTCCGAGGAGCTGCCGCTGGGAGACGGTCCCGATGCCTGAGCTTCACGAGCAGCAGGTACTGATCCGCGTCGACTACGTCGGGATCTGTGGCTCTGACCTGCATTACTACCGCGATGGAGCCAACGGGGACTTCCGAATCCGCGAGCCCCTGATCCCGGGACACGAGATGTCGGGGGCAGTCGCCTTCGACCCCTCGGGCGGACTCGCCGTGGGTACGCCCGTGACGGTCCACCCGGCGCGGTGGGGCAGACCGACGGAGGGCTTGGAGAAGGCCCCTCACCTGCGGCCCGGTGGATCCTACCTCGGCAGCGCCTCCACCTGGCCGCATACTCAGGGAGCCTTGGCTGAGTTCATCGCCGTGGACCGCGCCATGGTTCGTGCCCTTCCCACTGAGCTCCCCATCCGTCGCGCGGTGCTCGCGGAGCCACTCGCCGTGGCGCTTCACGCCATCGAGCAGGCCCGCTCGGTGGGCGCCGTGGTGGAATCTGCGCGGATCCTCGTCTCTGGAGTCGGCCCGATCGGTCTGCTGACCGTTGCGGCGCTTCATGCCGCGGGCGCTGCGCACATCACCGTGACAGATGTGGTGCCAGAGGCGTTGGAACGTGCGGCGGAGCAAGGCGCAGCCGTCTGCCTCGATGTGTCCAAGCGCAGCGTTCCTGAGAACAGCTTCGACGTGGTCTTCGAGTGCTCTGGTGTGGAGGCCGCCATCGACGCCTCGGTCTCCCGGGCTCTGCGGCCCGGGGGCGTCCACGTCCAAGTAGGCATGGTCTCGCCGGACTCACGGCCCGTGGGACTCTCCCGCGTCATCTCGGGCGAGATACGACTCGTCGGTGCGTTCCGCTTCATCGATGAGATTGATGCAGCGATCCGGCTCCTGGAGTCACGTCCAGAGATCGAGAAGGTCATCACCCATGAGCTGGATCCAGAGGACCCCGCGACCTTGTTCGACACGGCCTCGAATCCACGTCTCTCGGGGAAGGTGATCGTCGCGCTGCCAACTGCCGCGGCATCCTGAACGCGAGCCTCGAGAGCGAATGGGGTACCAGGAAGAGGCCATGACTCGGGCCGCGCGCGACGTCGGTCCGAGTCATGGTCTGCCTCTGGAGGCCCATGACGGTGCACCGGGTCTGGAAAGAGCCACCGTCGTGTCTGCTGGAGGCCGACGGCCGACGCTGATGCCTGGGTGCGAAGAGACGGGTATTGATGCAGGCGGCAGCGGCGTCTGGTCGTGACGCCTCCTCGGTTCACGGCGCGCTCCCAGGTGTGCGCCGTCATCCTGGATGGCGCCGCCAGGGGAGTGTCACCCCGTCGGCCACGAGGCCGCCATGACTCCTCAGCAGCCAGGACTCCGAGGGGCGATCTCCCGCCTAGAGCCCCAGCTGGCGCAGCAGGGGTTCCATGTGCGGCTCCCGGCCGAAGCTGATCCGGTAGGACTCCAGGGGATCCCGGGTGTTCCCGCGGGCCAGCAGCTCGCGGCGCACCTGGGAGCCCGCCGCGGCCAGGGCACGGTCCTGCTGCTCGGAGTCATCGAGTGCACCCAGCTGCTCCCGGTACCACTGCGAGGCGTCGGCGGCGAGCACCTGGGCCCACAGGTAGGAGTAGTACCCGGCGGCGTACCCGGATCCGGCGAAGATGTGCTTGAAGAAGCCGGTTCCATACCGCGGCGGCACCAACGGGTGATCCAGGCCCCAGGCGGTGAGCGCGGCGGCGGAGAACGCGTCGGGATCCTCCGCGGCGGCCTCGGCCTCCTCGACGGAGAGGGTGTGCCAGGCCAGGTCCAGGACGACGGCGGCGATGTGTTCGAAGGTGCTGAATCCCTTGCCCCAGAGGTCCTCCGCCGCCGGCGCCTGCCCTGCTTCGGCGAGGCCACCGGTGAACAGCTCCTGGAAGATCTCGTTGACCTGGGACGGGAACTCGACGTTGTCCCGAGGCACCGCAGTGCCGGAGAGCTCCTCGAACTCGGCCTCGGCCAGCAGGCCATGCAGGGCATGACCGAACTCGTGGAAGAGCGTGCGCATCGCCGAGGGCGTCAACGCCGGCTCTTCTCCGGGGGCCGGGGCGGTGATGTTCAACGCGTTGATCACCACCGGTGAGGATCCGGTCAACGTGGAGGCCACCGAGAAGGAGTTCATCCACGCCCCGCCGGACTTGCTCGGCCGGGCGAAGAGGTCGAGCAGGAACAGGCCGATGCCCGCACCGGGCCGCTGTTCTGCGGAGGCCTCGAAGACCTCGAAGCTGCGAGCTCCGGGAGCGAAACCGGGCAGGTCATCACGTTCGACCACCGTGATCCCGTAGAGCCGGGACGCCGCGGCGAAGACCTGCCTCAGGGCCTCCTCAAGGGGCACGTCCTGCCCCTTGGCCGCTGCTGCCGACTGGTCCGCTCCTGCCGACTGGTCCGCTCCTGCCGACTGCTCCGAGCCGGAGGCCGCATCAGAGGACCGCTGCTTCGCCACGGTCGCGAAGCCGAAGCTGATGTCCCAGGGGTCGAGCTCTGCGGTGCTGCTCGAGTGCGCGGGGTCCGACGCGCTTCCCGCGAGGACCCCGGTCTCGCGCAGGGTCTGGATCTCGGCCTCGAGCCGGGCCGAGGCGCCGTCGGCGATGGTGCGCAGCATCGTCTCGATGCTGGTGCGGTCCTCGGCTGTGCGCGAAGGCAGCACGCTGTCCAGGTGATGCTCGAAGCCCAGCATCCGTGCGCGCCGGGCGCGCAGCAGAGCGATCTGCGCTCCGATGGCACTGGTGGTCCTGCCCTCGTCATCGGTCAGGGTGCCGCGCGCCGTGGAGGCCTGGTGCAGCCGACGCCGGGAGTCGCGAAGGGTCATCCGCTCCAGCGGGCCCTGCTGGACGGGCAGATTCAGGGGCAGCAGCGCTCCGCTGACGTGACCGGCTTCCCGGGCCGCCGCCTCCGCAGCGGCCAGCTCCTGCTCGCCGAGTCCGGCCAGCTCCGAGAGTTCGGTGAAGTGGACCGCGTGGGCGGCCGCCTCCTGCCGCTGAAGCTGCTCATAGGCGGTCTCGGCGGCGGTGAGCTCGAGGTTGATCGCGCGCAGCTGCTGCTGGGTGGCCTCCACGAGTCCTGCCCCGGCGGCGCGGGCTGCGTCCAGCGTCTTCTGCAGCATCCGCAGCTGCTCCGGGGTGGCGCTGGCCTGACCCTGCGCCAGCGCGGTCTCCAACGCAGCGAGCCGGCGGAAGAGCCCTGGGTGCAGGGTGAGCCAATCCCGGTGCCCGGCCAGTTCTTGGGCCAGCTCCTGCTGGACCTGCTGCCGCTCGGGAGTGGCGTGCACCGAGGACATGCAGGAGAACGCCCGCTCCACCCGGGAGAGCAGTCGGTGGGAGAGTCCCAGCGGGTGCAGCACGGTGGCGACGCTCGCGGGGGAGTCATCGGCGGCGATCGCCTCTACCGCTTCGCGCTGCGCGGTGATCCCGGCGTGCAGCGCGGGGAGCCAGTGCTGATCTTCGATGCGGGAGAGGTCAACCAGCCCATAGTCCAGGGTGCCGTCTGCGAGCAGGGGATTCCAGGTGGGCGGCTGGTGCGTCGTCGGGCGCGCTGTGGCGCCTGGGCGCTCGGTGTGCTCCATGAGACTCAAGGTCCTCTCCGATAGGCTGGTGGCAACACTATAGGACCGTTGCTTGATGCAACTGTTGATTGTGATCATCCGGACGTCATTCACGAGGAGAACCATGGCCGGCCATTCCAAATGGGCCAACACCAAGCACCGCAAGGCTGCTGTGGATGCCAAGCGCGCCAAGCTCAACGGGCGCTACATCAAACAGATCGAGGTGGCCGCGCGCAACGGGGGCCCCGACCTCGCCGGCAACCCCGGGCTTGAGCTCGCCGTCTCCAAGGCGAAGAAGAACTCCGTGCCCAACGACAACATCGACCGCGCGATCAAGCGAGGCGCCGGACTCTCGGGCGACAGCGTGGAGTATGAGGAGATCACCTATGAGGTGCGCGGCCCGCAGGCTCGGCGCTTCTGGTGGAGTGCCTCACCGATAACCGCAACCGCGCCGCCTCGGAGGTCCGCATCGCGGTGACCCGATCCGGCGGCACCGTCGCGGACCCCGGCTCGGTGGCCTATATGTTCCAGCGCAAGGCCGTGGTGCAGCTGCCCAAGGCCGAGCTGAGTGAGGACGATGTGCTGGCCGCCGTGCTGGAGGCCGGGGTCGAGGACCTCATCGAACACGATGCCAGCTTCGAGATCCGCGCCGAGCCGCAGGACCTGCACGCGGTGCTCAAGGGTCTGGAGGAAGCCGGCCTGAGCTGGGACAGCGACGAGGTGGAGTTCGTCTCCGATGTCACCGTGGACCTCGACGTGGACGCCGCCAAGAAGTTCTTCAAGCTGCACGACGCCCTGGAGGACCTCGACGACGTGCAGAACGTGCACACCAACGCCGACCTCAGCGCCGAGACGCTGGCAGCCCTCGAGGCCGAGGACTGAGGCAGGCGCAGCCCCGATGCCGCAGCACACGATGAGCTCGGTGCCGCAGTGAGCCCGGCGGGAGTCGTCTCCGGCACCGCCGGGACCTCGCGGACCGCACAGCGGATCTTGGGAGTCGATCCCGGGCTGACCCGCTGCGGCTTCGCCGTGGTGGAGATGAACCTCAATCGCACGGGGGAGTCCCTGCACGTGGAGGTCACCGGGACCAAGGCGGCGCAGGACCTGGCCGAGAGGATCCTTAGCATTCAGCGCGCCGCTGAGGCGCTGCTGGATCGATTCGCCCCGGACGTGCTGGCCATCGAACGGGTCTTCGCGCAGAACAATGCGCCTACGGTGGTGGCCACCGCCCAGGCCTCAGGGGTGATCATCGCGGCCGCGGCCGCCCGGGGCATCCCGGTGGCCTGGCACACCCCCTCGGAGGTCAAGGCCGCGGTCACCGACGACGGCAACGCCGATAAGCAGGCCGTGGCCCGGATGGTGCAGCGGATCCTGAAGCTCCCCGGCCTGCCGACTCCGGTGGACGCCACGGATGCCTACGCGGTGGCGATCTGCCATGGCTGGCGCTCCGGGATCGGTGCGCGGTTCAACATGTCGGGATCCACCCAGACCCACCAGGGCGCCACGACCGGGCTGCAGCGGGCTCAGCAGGCGGCAGGCTCCACACCCGGTGGATCGAAACGAGCGGCCTCCGGGGCCGGGCTGACCCCCGCGCAGCGCGCCTGGATGGAAGCCGCCAAGCGGGCGCGCTAGAGTGTTCGAATACATGTTCTAATGGCTCCGGGGCATCCCTGGTCCGTGACCAGTCGCCAGCGGCGACGGTGAGGTGAGAAATGATCTCTTCCATCCGTGGCGACGTGCTCCACGTCGGCATCGACCACGCGGTGGTCGAGGTCTCCGGCTTCGGGCTGCACGTCTCCGCCACCCCGAAGACCCTGGCGGATCTGCACCGCGGCAGCGAGGCGCGGCTGCACACCAGCTTCGTGCCGCGCCAGGACGATGCGCCGCTGCTCTTCGGCTTCTCCGAGCTCTCCGAACGGGTCATCTTCACCACCCTGGTCTCGATCTCCGGGATCGGGCCCAAGATGGCGCTGGCCGTGCTCGCGGTGCACACGCCGCACGAGGTCCATCAGGCCATCGCCGAGTCCGACACCGACGCGTTCACCCGGGTCCCGGGCATCGGGAAGAAGACCGCGCAACGGATCCTGCTGGAACTCGCCGGCAAACTGGTGATCGATCCGCCGGCGCCGACCGCCGCCGCCCCGGCTGAGCCCGAGGTCGCCGTGCAGGTCCGCGAGGCCCTGGTCTCTCTGGGCTGGACCGAGAAGGACGCCCGCACCGCCGTGGAGAAGCTGCTGGCCGCCCAGCCGGAGCTGATCACCGCCGATGTCTCCACCGTGCTGCGCCAGGCGCTGCGCAGCCTCGGAGGTGCCAGGTGAACGCAGAGGCTCCCCGCGAGCTGGTGGGCGGGAACTCGATGACCGAGGAGCGTGCCATGGAGGCGGCGCTGCGACCGAAGGCGCTGCGCGACTTCGTCGGGCAGCAGACGGTCCGCCGTCAGCTCTCCCTGGTGCTGGAGTCCTCCCGGATCCGTGGCACCGCCTCGGACCATGTGCTGCTCTCCGGGCCTCCCGGGCTGGGCAAGACCACGCTGGCGATGATCATCGCCGCCGAGATGAACGCCCCGCTGCGGATCAGCTCCGGGCCTGCGATCCAGCATGCCGGGGACCTCGCGGCGATCCTGTCCTCGCTGACCGAGGGCGAGGTGCTCTTCGTCGATGAGATCCACCGGATGTCCCGGCCCGCGGAGGAGCTGCTCTACATGGCGATGGAGGACTTCCGGGTCGATGTGATCGTGGGCAAGGGTGCCGGTGCGACGTCGATCCCCCTGGAGCTGCCGCCCTTCACCCTGGTGGGGGCGACCACCCGCGCGGGCCTGCTGCCCGGGCCGCTGCGCGATCGGTTCGGCTTCACCGCTCAGCTGGAGTTCTACAGCACCGACGAGCTGGAGCTGGTGCTGCGCCGCTCCTCGGCGATGCTGGACATGGACGTCGCCGGCCAGGGCTTCGCGGAGATCGCCGCGCGCTCCCGGGGCACCCCGCGGATCGCCAACCGGCTGCTGCGCCGGGTCCGGGACTGGGCGCTGGTCCATCGGGTGCCGCAGGTGGACCGGGCGACCGCCTCCGAGGCACTGGAGATGTACGAGGTCGACGAGCGCGGCCTGGACCGGCTGGACCGCTCGGTGCTCGAGGCCCTGTGCCTGAAGTTCAACGGCGGCCCGGTCGGACTCTCCACGCTGGCCGTGCTGGTGGGGGAGGAGACCGAGACCGTGGAGACGGTCGCCGAGCCGTACCTGGTCCGAGAGGGGCTGCTCGCCCGGACCCCGCGCGGGCGCGTCGCCACTGACCAGGCCTGGCGGCACCTGGGGCTGACTCCGCCGGAGCGTCACCCTGATAGTCTGTCGGGTTGAATGCCCGGCCAGCTTCTACGGGGTGAAGATCCGCCCGCTGGCCCCGAACATCCCGCGACGAGAGATTGGCCCGATCTGTGAACGCTTCGCTCTACCACGCCCAGCTTCTAGCCACTGAGGGCGGTGGGACCGGTCCCGCGCTGGACCCGTTCCTGCTGATCATGATCGCGATCCTGGTGATCTTCATGGTGCTGACCTTCCGCCGCGGCAAGAAGATGCGCGATGAGCAGACCAAGGCCCGCGGCGGCGCCGTGGTCGGCGCCCAGGTGGTCACCGCAGGCGGCATGGTCGGCACCGTGGTGTCCCGTGATGAGGAGGCCCAGCGGCTGACCCTGGAGTTCAGCTCCGGGGACCGCGTGGACTTCCTGATCGGCGCCATCCAGCAGGTGGTTGAACCCGCCGCCACCACCGAGGACTGATCCGCCTCCTATGGCTCCACGCACCCCCGTCGCGAGTGCCCGCGGCGCCCTGATCGGTCTGCTCGTGCTGCTCCTCGGCATGGGCGGACTTCTCGCGTTCGCCGTCCAGGACGGCCGCGCCCAGTGGGCGCCGCTGCTCGCCCTGGACCTCGAAGGCGGCACCCAGATGGTCCTCTCGCCCCAGGTCGAGGGTGACGCACAGATCGACGCCGAGCAGCTGGACCAGGCGGTGGAGATCATCCGCCAGCGCGTCGACGGCTCCGGCGTCACCGAATCGGAGATCGCCACCCAGGGTGCGGAGAATGTCGTCGTGGGCATGCCCGGCGTGCCCGATGAAGAGACCCGAGAACTGATCCAGGCCTCGGCGAACATGGAGTTCCGCCCGGTCATCCAGGTGGAGCAGGACCTGGACTTCCTGCAGCAGACGCTGCTCGAGGACGAGGACCTCTCCGAGGAGGAGGCCGAGGCTCTCGAGGAGGAGCTCGCGGCCACCGAGGAGGACGAAGACGAGGCCCCGGCGGCCCAGCCCGAGGACTTCGAGGAGCCCACGGCAGAGCCGGAGAACGGCTCAGACCCGAACTGGATCACCCCTGAGGTGGCCGCGGACTTTGCGAACTTCACCTGCAGCACCGAGATCAGCCTTGAAGAGCGCGCCGAGGCCTCCGACGAGGAGCCGCTGAGCGCATGTGACCCCAACTCTGGGGTCAAGTACCTGCTGGGACCCGTGGAGGTCCCCGGTACCAACATCGCAGACTCCAGCTTCGGCATGGAGCAGTCTCCCAGTGGGCAGTCCACCGGACGCTGGGCGGTGACCATCAACTTCGACGCCGAGGGCACCGAGGCGTTCCGCGACACCACCACCCGCCTGGTCAACCTGGAGGCCCCGCGCAACCAGTTCGCCATCATGCTCGACGGCCAGGTCATCTCGGCACCGACCACGCAGGCAGCGATCGTGGACGGGCGCCCACAGATCACCGGTGACTTCACAGAAGATGAGGCCCGCGGGCTCTCCGAGCAGCTGCGCTATGGCTCGCTGCCGATCAGCTTCGAGATCGAGTCCGAGCAGCAGATCTCCGCCACCCTGGGCGAGGAGCAGCTGCGGCTCGGACTGATCGCCGGCATCATCGGCCTGGTCCTGGTCGCCGGCTACGCGATGTTCCAATACCGCGCCCTGGGCCTGGTCACCATCGCCTCGCTGGTGGTCGCCGGTGTGATGACCTGGTGGGCCATCGCCCTCCTGGGCTGGAGCGACGGCTACCGGCTGTCCCTCGCCGGCATCGCCGGACTGATCGTCTCGATCGGTCTCACCGCGGACTCCTTCATCGTCTACTTCGAACGCGTCAAGGACGAGCTGCGCGAGGGCAGATCCCTGCCCGGGGCAGTCGAAGCCGGCTGGGCCCGTGCCCGACGGACCATCCTCGCGTCCAAGGCCGTGAACATCATCGCCTCTGTGGTGCTCTACCTCGTCGCCGTGGGCAATGTGCGCGGATTCGCGTTCACCCTGGGCCTGACCGCCATCATCGACATCATCCTGGTGTTCCTCTTCACCCACCCGTTGATGCAGCTGATCGCCCGACGGAAGTTCTTCGCCGCCGGCAAGCCCTTCTCCGGGCTCTCCGAGAAGGAGCTCGGCGTCGATGTGCTCTACCGCGGCCGCGGCCGGTTCGCGCGCAGCACTGTGGTCGCCGAAGGACCGGCGGGGCCGATGACGCCGAGCGATTCCACCGCAGATCCGGGCGGGGCCTCTCGGCCGCCGAGCAGTGCGCTGCCACGCTCGGCGGTAACTCCCGACGACGCGCGGGAGGCCCGGATACAGGAGCTCCCCGAGATCTCAGATCTCGAATGGAGCCAGATGACGATCGCCGAACGGCGCCGCACGCGGGCCGCAGCGGCCCGTCAGCGCAGCTCCGAGCACGCACCGCATGACGCAGTGGCCTCGGAACAGCGCCTGAGAACTAGTGAGACCGAGGAGGACCGCTGATGGCTGCAGGATTCGCCAAGACCGGCAACCAGCTCTACACCGGTGAACGGTCTTACCCGTTCATCCAGCGATCCAACCTCTGGTTCCTGATCGCCGGGATCCTGGTGCTCGCCTCGATCGCCCTGCCGTTCTTCCGCGGCGGCTTCAACCTCGGGATCGAGTTCACCGGCGGCTCGGAGTTCACGGTCTCGCAGACCGAGAACACCGACATCGCGGTCGGTGAAGACGCCGTGTCCGAGATCTCCGGCCAGGAGGCCGTGGTCACCAACGTCGCGCCCAACACGGTGCGCGTGCAGACCGCAGAGCTCAGCGACACCGAGACCCTGGAGGTCGCCGACGCGCTCCAGCAGGGCTACGGCGTGACCGGGGAACAGGTCAGCTCCACCTTCATCGGCCCGGTCTGGGGCGAGCAGATCTCGCAACAGATGCTGCTCGGCCTGGTGATCTTCGTGGTGCTCGTGGCGCTGTATATGGCGTTCTACTTCCGCACCTGGACCATGTCCCTTGCGGCGATGCTCGGGCTGGGCTTCGTGGTGATCACCACGGTCGGCATCTACTCGCTCACCGGATTCGAGGTGACCCCCAGTGCGATCATCGGATTCCTCACGATCCTCTCCTATGCGCTCTACGACACCATGGTGGTCTTCGACAAGATCCGCGAGAACCTGGAGCCGCTGAAGGACCAGAAGGACCAGACGTTCACCGAACGGGTCAACCTGGCGGTGAACCAGACCCTGGTCCGTTCGCTGAACACCTCGGTGGTGGGCATTCTGCCGGTGGGCTCGATCCTGTTCATCGGCTCTCTGCTGCTCGGCGCCGGCACGCTGCGCGACATCTCGCTCTCGCTCTTCGTGGGCATCATCGTGGGCACACTGGCCACGATCTTCATCCAGGCCCCGCTCTACGCGCGGATGCGCCGCAACGACGGGGAGATCAAGGCTCACACCCAAGAGGTCCTTCGGCTGCGAGAGCTCCGTGGGGTGCACGCGGTCACCTACTCCGGAACTGCGCTGGATGAATCCGGACGACCGGTGAAGTTCCCGCCGCTTCCAGAGCCGGAGCCGGAGGAGGAGCTGGAAGCCGAAGACGAGTACCAGGTCATCATTCAGACCCCGCACGAGCACTGAGTCTCAGCAGCTGCTGAAATGGGGCTAGAATTGCCGACACGCCGTCTTCAGCATCCCGGCTCAGTCCTAGGGAAAGCAGGTCCGCACTGGTGAACGAGGAACGCCCAGCAGTCGAGGGCACCACGCAGCTCGCCGCAGCGAGCGCAGCCTCACCGCCCGTGGTCCGACGGGCTCGCGCCGTCGGGGTGGTCAGTGATGAGGCAGCCTCCTCGCCGCTGCTCGAGCCGCTGCTGCGCGCCATGCGGGCCAACGATTCGTAGCAGGACTTTCCCCTGGTGCAGCGCGCCTTCGAGGTGGCGAACCATCACCACCGGGACCAGAAGCGCAAGAGTGGGGATCCCTACATCACCCACCCGGTGGCAGTGGCCACCATCCTGGCTGAGCTGGGCCTGACCGGATCCACCCTCGCCGCCGCGCTGCTGCACGACACGGTCGAGGACACGAGCTACTCGCTGGAACAGCTCACCGAGGAGTTCGGCGCTGAGATCGCGCTGCTGGTCGACGGGGTAACCAAGCTGGACAAGCTCAAGTTCGGCGACGCCGCGCAGGCCGAGACCGTGCGCAAGATGGTCCTGGCCATGGCCAAGGACATCCGGGTGCTGATGATCAAGCTCGCCGACCGGCTGCACAACGCGCGCACCTGGCGCTATGTGGCCGCCGAGTCCAGTGCCCGCAAGGCCAAGGAGACCCTGGAGATCTTCTCCCCGCTGGCCCACCGGCTGGGGATGAACACGATCAAATGGGAGCTCGAGGACCTCTCCTTCGCTGCCCTCTACCCCAAGGTCTACGAGGAGATCGTCCGGCTGGTCGGGGACCGCACTCCGCAGCGCGAGAAGTTCCTCTCCGAGGTGCGCGAGACCATCGCCGATGACCTCAACGAGTCGGCCATCTCCGCGACCATCACGGGGCGGCCCAAGCACTACTACTCGATCTATCAGAAGATGATCGTGCGCGGCAAAGAGTTCGACGACATCCACGACCTGATGGGCGTCCGGGTGCTGGTGGACACCATCCGGGACTGCTACGCGGTCCTCGGCGCGCTGCATGCCCGCTGGAACCCGCTGCCCGGGCGGTTCAAGGACTACATCGCGATGCCGAAGTACAACATGTACCAGTCGCTGCACACCACGGTGCTCGGCCCGGCCGGCAAGCCCGTCGAGATCCAGATCCGCACCCATGAGATGCACCGACGCGCCGAGTACGGTGTGGCCGCGCACTGGAAGTACAAGCAGGACTTCTCCGCCTCCGCGCCGCACTCTGCGGTGAACCAGCCCTCCGGCGGATCCCTGGCCGGGACCGCGACCCAGCAGTCTCAGGCCACCGAGGACATCGGCTGGCTGCGCTCCCTGGTGGACTGGCAGTCCGAGACCAAGGACCCCGACGAGTTCCTGGATTCGCTGCGCTTCGAGATCAACGCCAAGGAAGTCTTCGTCTACACCCCCAAGGGTGAGGTCATGGCGCTGCCGGCGGGCTCCACCCCGGTGGACTTCGCCTATGCGATCCATACCGACGTCGGACACAAGACCATCGGGGCTCGGGTCAACGGGAAGCTGGTGCCGCTGAACTCCGAGCTTCAGCACGGGGACTGGGTGGAGATCTTCACCTCCAAGTCCGAGACCGCCGGGCCCAGCAACGACTGGCTGATGTTTGTCAAGAGCCCGCGGGCCCGGAACAAGATCCGGCACTGGTTCTCCAAGGAACGCCGCGAGGAGTCCATCGAGCGCGGCAAGGAGAGTCTCACCAAGGCCATCCGGAAGTCCGCGCTGCCGCTGCAGAAGGTGATGAATCCCGAGGTGCTCGACACCGTCGCCAAGCAGCTGCACTACACCGAGGTCGCCGGGCTCTACGCCGGGGTGGGGGAGGAGCACGTCTCCACCCAGAACGTCATCGACCACCTCACCGCGCTCTTCGAGCCCGAGGAGGAGGAGTCCGAGGAACACGACACCACCCCGATCACCTCCCCAGGCACTCCGGCCAACCAGTACTCCGACGCCGGAGTGATCGTCAAGGGCGCCGGGAACGTGCTGGTGAAGCTGGCCCGCTGCTGCACCCCGGTGCCGCCGGATGAGATCGAAGGATTCGTCACGCGCGGCCAGGGGGTCTCGGTACACCGCGGAGACTGTCGCAACGTCCAGCAGCTGCGCGAGCAGCCCGGGCGTCTGGTGGAGGTCGAGTGGGCCCCCACGAAGTCCTCGGTGTTCCTGGTCGAGATCCAGGTTGAAGCGCTGGACCGCAAGTCGCTGCTCTCGGACGTGACGCGGGTCCTCGCCGAATCCCAGGTCAACATCCTCTCCGCGAGCGTGCAGACCTCTCGGGACCGGGTGGCGATCTCCCGGTTCTCCTTCGAGATGGGCGACCCCCGCTACCTGAACCACGTGCTGAATTCTGTGCGCCGGATCGACGGCGTCTACGACGTCTACCGCACGGTGGGCAAACGCCGGGAACATTGAGCCTGGCGCCGACGCCCGCGCCTAGAGCGTTCACCGGCCGAAGACCCGGGCCAGGAGCAGCGCCTCGAGCCGCTCCTGGCCTCGGCGCTGCGCGGTGTCTCGGCCTCCGCGCCGGGTCTCGATCGCCCGGAGCAGGGTGGCCAGCTGGATCTGTTCCGGGTTGGCGCGGCGCAGTCCGCGGATCAGCGCCCACCGTTCTGCGCATCCGGGACCGGCGGGCGCGCCAGCGACCCATGCCGAGTCCGTGCGCTGGGCTGATCCCGGTTGACCCGCCGGCTCCGCGCTGAGTGCGGTGGGCGGTGCATCCAGGGCACGGCGGCTCTGCACCGTGCCGATGCCCAGGAAGAGGTCCGCCGCGGTGCGCAGCGCAGTGGTGACCGGGACTCCTTGCAGCTGGAGCTGCTCGTGTGCTCCCAGCGGCACCTGATGGACCTGCCAGGGGATCGCACCTGCGGTCCGGCGCCGGTACACCCCGGCGGTGATCACGGTGATCCGCGCCGGGGCTGACCCGACGCCCAGGTGCACCCACGCGGCGGACTGCCCGCAGAGCACCGCGTGGGCGTGCAGCGAGCCACTGAGCAGCACCCGGCAGGCCTGGGCGCGCAGGGAGGGGGCGTCGGGCAGGGCGCTGCAGGCGTAGAGATCGCCCAAGAGCGGACGCACGGCGCCCTCGTGGACCATGACCTGGAGTTCTGCCGCGGAGAAGCCCGAGCCGGAGCGGTAGAGGCCCGGAGGTAGATCCGGCGCGGTATGGGGTGGCATACGTCCAGCCTGCCCGATCATCACCGCATCGCCAGGACCTCGGTCACGTCTGTGGAGGAGCCTGGTCCAGGACCCTGAGCGGCGCGAAGCTGTGGAGAAAGCCGTCATGCCGCCAGTTTTGCGCGCTCCACCTTCAGAGCCCCGTCGTGCCCGCGGCCCGTGCTCAGGCCGCGGAGACTGGCGCTCCCGGTTCCCGGCCCCAGGACTGCCGCAGGTCCAGGGCGTGGGTGAGGATCTCCACGGCCGCAGCCTGATCGATGCGAGTCCGCTGATCCTTCGATGCGACCCCGGAGGCGCGCATCTTGCTAGCGGCCGAGACTGTGGAGAGCCGCTCATCGATGAGGTAGACCTCGGTCTGCAGTTCAGCGGTCTTGATCATCCCGGCAAGCTGCCCCGCGTAGTCACGGGCCTTCTGCGTCGAGGGGGTCTCGCGGCCCGAGAGCGACAGCGGCAGACCCACATAGACCGCGCGGGCCTGCCGATCCCGGATGATGGTGATCAGCATGGTCAGATCAGAGGACCGATTGGGGTCTCGGCGCAGGGTCATCACCGGGGTGGCGATCAGCGCGTCGGGATCTGAGGCGGCGAGTCCGACGCGGGCCTCACCCACGTCGATGCCCAGGCGCACACCCGCCCGCACGCTCGGGCCCGGGGCGTCGCCGGTGGCGGAGGTGGCCGCTGTACCCGCAGTGGGCTCCTCGGGGTGATCAGCCACGCTGGCCCACTGCGGAGGTGACTTCCTGCAGGGCTGCGGGGATCTTCGAGGCATCCTGCCCGCCGCCCTGGGCGAGGTCGGCCTTGCCGCCGCCTCCGCCGCCGAGCACCGCGCAGGCGCGCTTGACCAGGTCTCCCGCTGAGACTCCCTGTTCCCGGGCCGTCTCGGTGGTCGCCACCACGATCACCGGTCGGCCCTTGGACTCACCGGCAACCGCGACCGCTGCCGCACGGGAGCCGAAGCGTCCGCGCAGGTCCAGTGCGAGGGCCCGGAGATCATCGGCGCCGGCCACGGTTCCGGCGTTGTGTGCCAGGACCTCGACGCCACCGGCGTCCACCGCCTGCGAGAGCAGCTCACCGGCCTTGGCGCGCAGCTGGGCGCTGCGCATCTTCTCCAGCTCACGCTCGACCTCCTTGAGCTTGGCCAGGGTCGCAGCGATGCGGTCTGGGACCTGATCGGCGGGGACCTTGAGCATCTCGGTGAGCTGGTTGACCAGGGTCCGCTCAGCGGCGAAGTGGTGGAAGGCGTCGAGGCCGACCAGGGCCTCGACGCGCCGGTTTCCTGACCCCACTGAGGCCTCAGACATCAGGGCCAGGGTGCCGATCTCGGCGGTGGCGTCCACGTGGGTGCCGCCGCAGAGTTCGCGGGACCAGGCCCCGTTGATCTCGACCATGCGGACCTCGTTGCCGTACTTCTCACCGAAGAGCATCATCGCGCCCTGCGCCTGCGCCTCTTCCAGCGAGGTCACCCGGGTCTGGACCTCGTAGTTGTCCCGGATCGCCAGGTTCACGGCGGCCTCGAGCTCCTGCCGGGCGGCGCTGCTCATCGCGGCCTCGGAGGTGAAGTCGAAGCGCAGGTAGCCCTCCTTGTTGAAGGAGCCGGCCTGCACGGCTTCCGGGCCCAGCACGTCGTGCAGCGCGGCGTGGATCAGGTGCGTGCCGGTGTGGGCCTTCTCGGCGTCGAGTCGGCGGCGCACATCGATGGCGCCCAGCGCCTCGGCGCCGGCGGGCACCTCGCCGGAGAGGACCCGGGCGCGATGGACCGAGAGGCCCTTGATCGGTGACTGCACGTCGAGGACCTCGAGTTCGAAGCCGTCGCCGCTGATCCGGCCGGTGTCCGGAGCCTGACCACCGGCCTCGGCGTAGAACGGGGTGGCGTCGAGGACCAGCTCGATGTCCTCCCCGGCCGAGGCGCTGCTGCGGGTCTCTCCGCCCACCAGCAGCCCGCGGATCCGAGATTCGGTGGTGTGTTCGGTGTAGCCGGTGAAATGGGTGGGGGAGTCGGCGCGCAGCTCCTGATACACCTGGGTGTCGGCGTGGCCGGACTTCTTGCCCTTGGCGTCGGCCCGGGCGCGTTCGCGCTGCTCGGTCATCAGGGCCCGGAACCGGGTCTCGTCGACCCCGACCCCGGCCTCGGCGGCCATCTCCAGGGTCAGGTCGATCGGGAAGCCGTAGGTGTCGTGCAGCGCGAACGCGTCGGCGCCGGTGACCGCAGCCCCCGCGCTCTGTGCCGAGCTCACTGCTGAGCGCAGCTTGGCGGTGCCGGCGGAGATGGTCCGCAGGAAGGCCTGCTCCTCCTTGACCGCGACCTGGTGGATCTTCTCGAAGCCGGACTCGACCTCTGGGTAGGTGCCCTTCATCGCGTCCTTGGACACGCTGACGAGTTCGCCGAACACCGGCTCCTCCACACCCATGAGTCGCATCGCGAGGATCACCCGGCGGATCAGGCGTCGCAGCACGAAGCCGCCGCCCTCATTGGAGGGGCGGACACCGTCGGAGATCAGCATCAACGAGCTGCGCACGTGATCGGCGATCATCCGCAGCCGCACATCATTGGCATGGTGCGAGTCGGCGGGATCCTCGGTGGAGGTGTACTCGATGCCGGCGAGCTCGGCGGCGCGGTCGAGCACCGGGCGGACCTGATCGGTCTCGTACATGTTCTCCACGCCCTGGAGCACCATGGCGAGGCGCTCGAGGCCCAGACCGGTGTCGATGCTCTTGTTCTGCAGCGGACCCGCCACCTCGAACTCGGTCTTGGAATGTACCGCAGAGAGCCGGTACTGCATGAAGACCAGGTTCCAGATCTCCACGTAGCGGGTCTCGTCGGCGGCCGGTCCGCCCTCAACGCCGTAGGCGGGACCGCGGTCGTAGTAGATCTCGGAGCAGGGACCGCCCGGGCCGGGCTGGCCGGTGTTCCAGTAGTTGTCCTCGGGGCCGAAGCGCTGGATCCGGGCCTCGGGAACTCCGACCTGATCGCGCCAGATCGCGTACGCCTCGTCGTCGTCCTGATACACGGTGATCCAGAGCCGCTCCGGGTCCAGCCCGTAGCCGCGCAGACCCGTGACCGGGTCGGCCTCCCGTGGGTGGGTCAGCAGCTCCCAGGCCATCGGGATGGCGGTCTCCTTGAAGTAGTCGCCGAAGGAGAAGTTTCCACACATCTGGAAGAAGGTGCCGTGGCGGGCGGTCTTGCCGACCTCTTCGATGTCGGCGGTGCGGATGCACTTCTGCACAGAGACCGCACGGGAGTAGGGGGGCTTCTCGGTGCCCATGAAGTAAGGGATGAACGGCACCATGCCGGCGATGGTGAACAGCACCGAGGGATCTGGCGAGATCAGTGATGCTGAGGGGACGCGCTCATGCCCCTTGGCGGCGAAGTAGTCGTACCACGTCCGGGCGATGTCCTCGGTCTTCATGGGCTTTCGGGTCCTCCTGCTGATGGTCGCTGCGAGTCGGCCGGGGAGGTCTCATATCTGCGACCTCTCCGGATCTGCGCCGGGACCAGCTTAGTGGAAACACAGAGCCCGCTGCGGCCTCCGGTGGGGAGGGCAGCGGGCTCTGTGGGTTTCAGAACGAAGTTCTGAGAGATCCTCTGGGGATCAGCGTGCGTAGAACTCGACCACGAGCTGCTCTTCGCAGGTGACCGGGACCTCTTCGCGCTTGGGCTTGCGGGACAGAGTCGCCTGAAGCTTCTCGATCTCGACGGTGAGGTAGCCGGGGACCGTGGGAAGCGCATCCTGGTGGGTGCCTGCGGCGGCCACCTGGAAGGGCTCGAAGACCTCGGAGCGCTCGTGCACGTGGATCATCTGACCGGGCTTCACGCGGAAGGACGGGCGGTCCACGCGCTTGCCGTTGACCATGATGTGGCGGTGGACCACGAACTGGCGGGCCTGGGCGATGGTGCGGGCGAAGCCCGAACGCAGAACCAGGGCGTCAAGCCGAGACTCGAGCAGCTCGACCAGGTTCTCACCGGTCAGGCCCTCGTGCATGCGCTTGGCCTCTTCGTAGTAGCGCAGCATCTGCGCTTCGCGGATGCCGTACTGGCGCGGAGACGCTGCTTCTCCTTCAGACGCACCGCGTAGTCCGAGTCGGTGCGACGACGGGTCCGGCCGTGCTGGCCGGGGCCGTAGGGGCGGCGATCCAGGTACTTCTGGGCCTTGGGGGTCAGCGCGATGCCGAGGGCTCGCGATGCCTTCACAGTACGACGACTGCGCAATGGTGATGTGGGCATTGAATGCCTTCCTGTCTTGTCGGCGAATGATGTTTATTCCTGACCGCGACAAACGTTCAGGTACCTGGCCTCCGAGATCCGTGGTTCGGAGAGTGTGAGCCGCCGAAGGCTCACGGCACTGCGACTTCGCACCGGCACACGGGCGCACCACCAGAGTTGACCGGGGGGCGCCTGGGTGCAGGGGATCTTCGGTAGAGATGCGAAGCCTGCCAGACAGCACAACAGCCTAGCACCGGGGATGACAGAACCCCAATCATCGCGTGGATGATCGGGGTTCTGTCAGGCAGGTGGTTCGGCCGCGTGTCAGGATCAGCCGCGCAGCGCCTTGCGGTCGGGGCGGGTGCGATAGGGATCCACGCCCTTGGGGATCGGCGGCCGGGAGATCGGCAGCGCCGTGAGCCTGCGGTCCACCGCGTTGACCTCGTGCTTGGTGAGCTTCTTGTCGAGCTTCTTGATGGTCTTGGCCAGCTTCTGCAGCGGGACCTGCTGATCCCCGCGGCCGGACTGGATCACGTGGATCGGCACTCCGGTGTCGCGCAGGATCGGACTGAACCGCTTGCGGGTCTTCTCCACCAGCTTGTTCACCCGGCCGGCGGGTCCCTCGGTGACCAGCACCAGGCCCGGCTTGCCGAGCACCCGGAAGATCGCGTCCTGGGTCTTCGGGTCCATGGCCACCGGCTCCTCGGTGACGATCCAGCCGCGCTTGAGCGTGCTCAACGCCGCGGCGGCGGCCCCCGGGCGTCCTTCGATCCTGGAGAACGCGGCCTTCTCAGCCCGCCGGTTCATCACGATCATCGCGGCCAGCAGGCCGAAGGGCAGACCGATCAGCAGGCCGGTGACCCAGTTCATCAGCAGGGTGAAGAGCAGGAAGAACACGCCGAGGGTGGCGAAGAAGGCCAGCGCCATCCACCACCCGATGTTGGGATCATAGGAGCGGGTCATCGTGAAGACCTGCTTGATCCGCGAGAAGAAGCCTTCCTGCTTATTGGCCTTCTTGCGGGCCTTTCGGTCCCGCTGTTCGGCCTTCTGCTCGGCCTTGAGGTTCTTGAGCGCGGCCTTTGCCTCTGCCTTGGAGGAAGCCTTGGGAGGAGTGGAGTCTGCTGGTGCCATAGTGACCTCAGTCTACCGCAGGCTCAGTAACCCGCGGCGACCAGCGTGGAGGCCTCCTGCTTGGTCGCGCCGGAGGGTTCGATGTGTGCGAGTGCGGCAGGGATCTCCCAGCCCTTCTTCTGCATCGCTTTGGCCCACAGGGACCCGGCCCGGTAGGAGGAGCGGACCAGGGGCCCGGACATGACGCCCAGGAATCCGATCTCCTCGGCCTCCTGGGAGATGTCCAGGAACTCCTGGGGCTTGACCCAGCGGTCCACCGGAAGGTGGCGCGGGGTGGGCCGCAGGTACTGGGTGATCGTGAGCAGGTCACAGCCGGCGTCGTGGAGATCGCGCAGCGCCTCGGAGACCTCCTCGCGGGTCTCGCCCATCCCGAGGATCAGGTTGGACTTGGTGATCATGCCGTGGCTGCGTCCCTGGGTCAGCACGTCGAGGGAGCGTTCGTAGCGGAACGCCGGGCGGATCCGGCGGAAGATCCGCGGGACCGTCTCGACGTTGTGCGCGAACACCTCGGGTGCGGCCTCGCAGATTCCGGCGATGTTCTCCTCGCGCCCGGAGAAGTCCGGGATCAGGATCTCGACCCCGGTGCCGGGGTTGAGCTCATGGATCTTGCGGATGGTCTCGGCGTAGAGCCACACGCCCTCATCGGGGAGGTCATCGCGGGCCACACCGGTCACGGTCGCGTAGCGCAGCTGCATCTCTTGGACCGACTGGGCGACCTGCAGCGGCTCGGACTCGTCTACCGCGCCGGGGCGGCCGGTGTCGATCTCGCAGAAGTCACACCGTCGGGTGCAGGCGGAGCCGCCGATGAGGAAGGTGGCCTCGCGGTCCTCCCAGCATTCGAAGATGTTCGGGCATCCTGCCTCTTCGCAGACGGTGTGCAGGCCCTTCTCGCCGACCCGCTTCTTCATCTCGGTGAACTCGGTGCCGATCTTGACCTTGGTGCGCATCCACTCGGGCTTGCGCTCCACGGGGATCGAGGCGTTGCGTGCTTCGACGCGCAGCATGCGTCGGCCTTCAGGTGCCACATTCACTGTGGTGCTCCTTCTGTAGTTCGGGACATCACACAGGTGTCCTGGTCTGCGCCGAGGCCGGGGGATCCGGTCAGGACGGGCGCGTCGTCGTCGTGCAGCAGCGGCGGCAGTGCCTGGCGCAGCTCCTCGGTGACCCGGTCGGCCACCTGCTCGGGGGTGACTTCACGGCCCAGTTCGGCGCTGATGCTGGTGGTCTTCGCGTCGGTGATCCCGCAGGCGATGATGTTCTCGAAGGGTGTGAGGTCGTTGGAGCAGTTCAGGGCGAACCCGTGCATGGTGACCGAGCGGTGCACGCGCAGCCCGATGGCGGCGATCTTGCGGTCGGGGCCGTTCCCGGTGATCCAGACCCCGGAGCGCCCCGGCACCTGGGTGCCGGTGATGCCGAAGTCGGAGGCGAGGATCCGGATCAGGGTCTTTTCCAGCACGCAGACGTAGTCCTTGACCAGGGACCGGTCGCGCAGGTGCAGGATCGGGTAGCCCACGAGTTGACCGCGTCCGTGCCAGGTGAGCTTTCCGCCGCGATCCACCTCCACCACGGGGGTGCCGTCCTGGGGGAGATCAGCGGGCTCGGTCCGGCGCCCGGCGGTATAGACGTCGGCATGTTCGAGCAGCAGGACGGTGGAGGGCGCCGAACCCTGCTGCACCGCAGCGTGCAGCCGGCGCTGGACCTCGAGCGTCTCGGAGTAGTCGAGAAGCTGCGGATCGAATCCCAGCTTCGTGAAGGTGAGCTCCATGACACCAGCCTAGACCGAGTTGGTCCTGCGCAGAGAACTGCGGCCAGATGATGACCTGTGGATAACCCCTGGATCGGGCATCGAGCGACCAGAATGGAGGTCATGGACGGTGACATCACCGCAGGGGCCACCGGAGGCCAGGCAGCACCCATCCGGGGGGATCTGACTGTGGACAGCACGGACCGGGCGAGGCCGCTGGAGCGGGTCGTGCGGAGCTTCGACGCTGCGGGTCACCAGGGCTGCGAGCCCCCGGCGGCGTCCGGCATCACGGTGGAGCGGCTGCTGGGCGGTGGCAGCAGCGCACTGGTCTGGCTGGTGTGGTGGGATTCCCCCGCGGAACCGGACTGGCACCTCGTCGACGGCTGCCCGCCCGCGGCGTTCGCGCTGAAGGTTCCTCGCGCCCACCCCGCGGGCCGCCCACCGCTGCAGCACGTCATCGCGGAGCTTCAGGCGCTGGACATGCTGCGTCATGAGCACCTGGTCCGGGCTTACGGGGCGCTGGAGACCTCACAGGGCATCGGGCTGATGCTGGAGCCCTACAGCGCCGGATCTCTGGCCCAGCTGCTGCGCGGCGTGGGCCGGCTCGAGCTGGGTGAGGTGGTCACCGTGCTGACTCCCATCGCCACCGCGCTGGGAGCCCTGCATCAGGGCGGGGTCGCCCACGGGGACGTCTCGCCCGGCAACATCTTGCTGGCCGCCGACGGAAAACCTGCCCTGGGAGACCTCGCGGACGCTCCGATCCTCGGGACCCCGCGCTCAGACACCGGCACCCCTGGGTTCGCTGCCCCGGAACGGGAGTTGGAGGGGCGACTTCCTTTCGGTGCGGATTCGGCCACCCGAAGAGCCGCCCGCGCGGGACTGGCCCCGGAGGCTGACGTCTATTCCCTGGCGGCAGTCGCCTGGTTCGCACTGACCGGGTCGATGCCAGCCCGGGAGCGCCACCGGGCACCGCTGCAGAGTCTGCGCCCGGAGCTGCCGGTCTCCATCACACGGCTGCTGGAATCGGCGCTGCAGAGCGATCCCACACTGCGGCCCGACGCTCAGGACTTCGCCGTGGAGCTCTTTCGCTGCGCCGCTCCCAGGGCGTTGGATCTGACCCCTCATGTCCACGAGGAGGTGGTGCCGGAACTGCCGGCCCTGACCGGACCCGGCACGGGTGCCCGACGCTGGGTCCCTCGCCTCGGGGCGTTCGCCGTCGCTGCCCTGGCTGCCGTGGTGCTCGCAGGGCTCTGGTTCTCCTCCGAGATCCTGACCCCCGGCCCGACCACGCCGCTTTGGTCGGTCGCGCAGCAGACGGAGGTGGAGCAGACGGAGGTGGAGCAGACGGAGGTGAAGCAGGGCCGGGACCCCAGAGGTGCGCAGCCCAGCGGGGTGCCGACCGGATCCGGCGCCGACCCGTCCAGTGCGCCCAGCCCCGGGGCACCCAGCCCCGGAGTGCCCAGTTCTAGTACACCCAGCCCCGGGGAACAGCTGCGAGATCGGGATCCGGTGCGAGCGGTGCAGGGGCTCGCAGAGCTGCGGACGCAGGCGCTGCGCGAGGCCTCCCAGGAGACGGTCCGGCGCTATACGGTGCCCGAGAGCCCGGCCCGGGTGGCAGATGCCGCGCTCATCCAGCGACTCATCGATGGTGGCACGAGCTACCAGGGTGAGACTCTCAGGATCCGAGTCACCGATCCGGCCCAGGACGTGCCCTCGGCCAGGGAGCCAGACCCTGCGAGGACAGAGTCCGCGGAGCCCGGGGCCGGGTCGCCCACGATTGCTGAGCTGCGCGCCTCGGTGATCGCCGGCGGGCTGGCCGCTGGAGCGGCTGAATCCCAGGACGTGGTGCTGGTGATGCACCGTCGCGAGGGGGAGTGGCTGCTGTACAGCGTGCGGGAGCCTGGCGCCGTCGAGCCGGACTCAGACGCAGAGCCGGACTCAGACGCAGAGCCGGACTCAGACGCAGAGCAGGGCCCGTCCGAATGAACGGACGAGCCCTGCTCTGCGTGACGAGGCTGGAGACGATCGGGCCGGGCCAGCGCTGCCTCTCGGCTGGAATGCCGCTGAGGCCTGTGAGTCGCGCCGGCTGCCCTGCCGGGTCTAGAGGCCCAGCTGCGCCTCGAAGTTGCCCTCTTCCAGACGAGCCTTCAGCGTCTGCATGAAACGACCGGCGTCGGCGCCGTCGACCAGTCGGTGATCGTAGGTCAGCGAGAGGTACATCATGTGCCGGATGCCGATGGAGTCGTTGCCGTCACCGTCGGTCACCACCATCGGGCGCTTGACGATGGTTCCGGTGCCCAGGATCGCGACCTGCGGCTGGTTGATGATCGGAGTGTCGAACAGGGCCCCGACCGAGCCGAAGTTCGTGATCGTGAAGGTGCCTCCGGAGAGCTCTCCCGGACCGATCTTGGACTGGCGGGTCCGCTCGGCCACATCGGCGATCTTCTTCGAGAGCCCGGCGATGCTGAGATCTCCGGCGTCATTGATCACCGGCACCAGCAGGCCCTTTTCGGTGTCCACGGCCAGCGCGAGGTGCTCGCTGTCATGGTAGGTGATCTGCTGGTTGGCCTCGTCGTATTCGGCGTTGAGCTTGGGGTGCTGCTTCAGCGCCTCGGTGACGGCGGTGCCGATGAAGGGCAGGTAGGTGAGGTTCACCCCGTTCTGCTCCTTGAAGGAGGCCTTGGCCTTCGCGCGCAGGTTCACGATCCGGGTCATGTCGATCTCGTGGACCTGGGTCAGCTGCGCGGAGATGTCCAGCGACTCGTTCATCCGCTGGGCGATCACCTGGCGGATCCGTGGAGCCTTCTCGGTGGAGCCGCGCTTGGTCTTGTCCACCTCGACCTTTGGTGCGGACTTCGCGGCTGCGGGAGCCTCGGCGGGGGCCTCGGGCTGGGCCTGGGACTTGCTCGCCTCAGCGGCGTCGACCACGTCCTGCTTGCGGATGCGTCCACCGACCCCGGTGCCCTTGACCTCGGCCAGGTCCACGCCCTCGTTCTTGGCCAGACGGCGCACCAGCGGAGTCACGTAACCCTCGGCGGAGGAGTCCGAGGACTCGCTCTTGGGCTCGGCCTTGGACTCGGACTTCTGTTCGCTCTGAGCCGGGGCCTCCTGTTTGGTCCGCTCCTGGGGGGCGGGCTCCTGCTCCGGCTCCGACTGTTCTGGCTCGGACTGCTTCGGTGTGGACTCCTCGGTGGCCGGCTCGGTCGCCTGCTCCTCGGCTTCGGCGTCCTGCTCCTGCTCGGCGTCGGCGGAGTCGGAGGACCCACCCGAACCTGCAGCTGCGCCGGACCCGGATCCCACGAGGGCCAGGACCGCGCCGACCTCGATGGTCTCGTCCTCGGAGACCTTGATCTCCTGGATGGTGCCGGCCACGGGGGAGGGGACCTCGGTGTCGACCTTGTCGGTGGAGACCTCCAGCAGCGGCTGGTCGACCTCGACGGTGTCGCCGACCTCGACGAGCCACCGGGTCACGGTGCCCTCGGTGACGGATTCGCCCAGCGCCGGGAGGGTGACCTCCTGGGTCTCGCCGCCACCCTCGGAGGGTGCGTCGGTGGACTCGTCGGAGGACTCGGGAGCGGACTCCTCGGAGGTGTTCTCCTCGGCAGCCTGCTCGGTGGCCTCGGGCTGCGCAGCCTCGGTGGCAGCATCCTCGACCTCTTCGGCCTCGTCGCTGGACTCCTCCGGCTCGGCCGGGGCAGACTCACCGGAGTCGCCCGAGGAGTCGGAGTCCCCGGAGCCGTCGCCGATCCGCACCAGCGGGGCCCCTACTTCAATGGTCTCGTCCTCGGCGACCAGGAGCTCCTCGATGGTGCCGGCGGCCGGGGAGGGAACCTCGGTGTCGACCTTGTCGGTGGAGACCTCCAGCAGCGGCTGGTCGACCTCGACGGTGTCACCGACCTCGACGAGCCAGCGGGTCACGGTGCCTTCGGTGACTGACTCACCTAGGGCTGGAAGGTTCACGGTTTCAGACATGGTGTCCGACTCCTACTCTCAAAGTTCGACGCAGCCTCACGGCTGGAACATTTATCTCAACGGGCGGTTCTGGAAAGTGGCCCCGGGAATCCGGGATATGCGGGTCAGCCGTGCAGCGGGTGGCCGAAGAGCGCCATCGCGGCCTCGCCCATGGCTTCGTTCTGCGTGGGGTGCGCGTGGAGCAGGGTCGCGACGTCCTCGGGGTAGGCCTCCCAGTTCACGATCAGCTGGGCCTCGCCCACCTGCTCGCCGATGCGGGTGCCGATGCCGTGGACTCCGACGATCGGGCCGCCCTTGACGCCGACCATCTTGATCAGGCCGCCGGTGCCCAGGATGGAGGACTTGCCGTTGCCCGCGAGGTTGTACTCGGTGATCTCGATCTGGTCCTTGCCGTACTTCTCCTCGGCGGCGGGCTGGGTGTAGCCCACGGACATGATCTCTGGCTCGCAGTAGGTGACCTTGGGAATGTTGATGTCCTCGACGACGACCGGATTGTTGCCCGCGATCTCCTCGGCGACGAAGATTCCCTGCTGGTAGCCGCGGTGGGCCAGCTGCAGACCTGGGACGATGTCGCCGATCGCGAAGATGTTGCCGACTCCGGTGTGCAGCCGCTCGTCGGTGATCACGAAGCCGCGGTCCAGGGTGATCCCGGCGTCTTCGAAGCCGAAGCCTTCTGTGACGGGTCCGCGGCCCACGGCGACCAGGCAGATCTCGGCCTCGAAGGTCTTGCCGTCTTCGAGGGTGACCTTGACGCCGTCTTCGGTCTCCTTGACCTCGTTGAAGAAGGTGCCGGTGTTGAAGGTGATCCCGCGCTTCTTGAAGGTGCGCTCAAGCTGCTTGATGATCGCAGGATCCTCGTTGGGCACCAGCGAGGGAAGACCCTCGATGATGCTGACCTCGGTGCCGAAGGAGGTCCATGCCGAAGCGAACTCGCAGCCGATCACGCCGCCGCCGAGCACGATGGCCGACTTCGGGGTGTAGTCCAGCTCGAGGGCTTCGGTGGAGGTGATGATCTTCTTGCTCAGCGGCAGCCCGAAGGTCTTCGAGGTCGAGCCGGTGGCCAGCACGATGTTCTTGCCGGTGTAGCGGGTGCCGTCGACCTCGATCTCGTTCTCCGAGACCAGCTTGCCCTCGCCGGAGATCACGGTGACCTTGCGCATCTTCAGCAGACCGGTCAGACCCTTGTACTTGCCGGCGACGATGCCGTCCTTGTACTCGCGGACCTTGGCCATGTCCACGCCTTCGAAGTTCATCTTCACGCCGTACTTCTCAGACGTCCGCGCCTCATCGGCGAGCTCGGCGGAGTGCAGGTACGCCTTGGTCGGGATGCAGCCCCAGTGCAGGCAGGTCCCGCCCAGCTTGTCCTTCTCGATGAGGCCCACGGTGAGTCCGTGCTGGACTGAGCGAAGCGCTGCGGCATAGCCGGCGCTGCCCCCTCCAAGGACGAGTACGTCGAATTCCTGAGGCTGGTCGGCCACGGTCGTTGCTCCCTTGCATTGGGTGAGACGTGAAGATCATGATTCGGTCTGAGTCGGCTCCCCGGCGGGCCGTGGGGCGCGTCGGGGAGCCGTTCCCAGGGTGTTTCCTGCGGTCAGCCTATCGCTTGTGCGCAGGCATCAGCCACTGGATCAGCGGCTCAGGCCCTCGAGGTAGCTGATCAAGGTGCGGACCATCACGCCGGTGCCCGATTTCGGGGTGTATCCGTAGGCGCCCTTCTCGTTGAACGCCGGACCGGCGATGTCCAGGTGCGCCCACGGGATGCGGGAGGTCTCGGGGTCCAGCGGGTCAGCCGCGGCGCCGGTGCGGTCTCCGACGAACTCGCGCAGGAAGGCCGCGGCGTTCATCATGCCGCCGAAGCGGTCGCCGAGGTTCGTGAGATCGGCGACCTCCGAGTCGAACCCGGAGCGACCCTCCTCGAGGATCGGCATCGGCCAGAGGCTCTCGCCAGCCGCCTTCGAGGCCATCACCAGGGCTTCACGCAGCTCCTCATTGCCCATCACGCCGGAGGTGCGCGTACCCAGGGCGATCATCTGCGCCCCGGTGAGCGTGGCCACGTCGATGATCGCGTCGGGCTGCTCGGCGGAGGCCGCGACGAGACCGTCGGCCAGGACCAGTCGACCCTCGGCGTCGGTGTTGAGCACCTCCACGGTCTTGCCGCCGTGGATGGTGATGACGTCCTCGGGACGCTGCGCGGTGTCGGAGGGCATGTTCTCGGCCAGGCACAGCCAGCCGGTGACCTTGACCGGCAGGTTGAGGTCCGCAACCGCCCGGACGACGGCGGCCACCGTAGCGGCGCCGCCCATGTCCAGCTTCATAGTGGTCATCGCGGCGGCAGGCTTCAGCGAGAGCCCGCCGGAGTCGAACGTGATGCCCTTGCCGACCAGCGCGATGTGCGCCACCGGCTTGGCGGGGGAGTGCTCCATGCGGACCAGCCGGGGCTTGCGGGAGGATCCGGCACCGACGCCGAGGATGCCGCCGAAGCCGTCGCGGGCCAGTTCCTTCTCGCCCCAGACCTTGATCTTGAGCTTGGCCGCCCGCGCGGTGCCGCCCTGCTGGGCCGGCGCCTTGGTGCGCTCACCGAGCGTGGAGACCACCTCGGCGAAGCTCTCGGGGTAGAGGTGGCTCGGGGGAGTGTTCACCAGGTCACGGGTGGCGCGCACCGCGGATCCGACGACGGCAGCCCGGTCGATCGCCGGTCGGGTCTGCTTCTCCTTGAGCGCGGTCAGCACCTGGATGTTGCTGACCGGGCTGGAGGTGCGGGCCTCCTCGGAGCTGCGGAAGTGGTTGAAGGAGTAGGCGCCGATCGCGGCCCCCTCTGCGATGGCTCCGACCTGTTCCACCGAGGCCGCAGGCAGCGCCAGCGCCACGGACCCGATGCTGCCGAGCTGACGCACCGCGGAGCCGGCGGCACGACGTAGCGCCTCCAGGCTGATTCCGCCGGTGACCTCACCCGTCAGCGGTCCCACACCGATGAGCACCAACGTCTCGGAGGCGAAGCCGTCCATCCCGGGCAGACGCAGCAGCTGATCCGCTGCTCCGGTGGCACCAAGGGCCTTCAGCGAGTCTGCGACGCCCTTGGCGGCGTCGTCGGCCAGCGGGTTGGGGAGCAGGATCGGACCCTGCGGCCCCTTGGCGACGCCGAGCACCAGAGCATCGGTGTCGGTCTTCTCAACGGAGGTGGAGACGGCGGAAAGGCTGGGCTGAAAATCGTGGATCACTGTGGTCCTGTCTGATTCCTGGGGTGTTGGAATCGGTTATGTCGTCGTGGTTCTTCCTGTGTTCGATCCTAACCAACTTCCAGGCGGGAATGCCCGCAGCTGGCATCCTGTTGTACTGACGACCCTAGGAGTCGGACCGGCGGCGTTTCATAGGCCGGGCCCCGCTCGAACCCCATACCGGAAAGAGGACCCCTCAGGTGAAGGACCCCCTGGATCTGCTGCATGTCCATCCCGCAGCCGATGGAGAAGAGGAGTCGGACTCCTCCATCAACCTCGGCGCCCAGGACGGGCATGAGTCCAGCGTGAGCGCCGAGGGCGGTGCTCTGGTGCTGCGCGAGGCTGCACCGCCCGCCGATCGACTGAGCCTGCTGGTCTCCTGGTCCGGCCACACCGACGCCGGGAGCCTGAGCGAGCAGCTCTCGGAATCCCTGCTCGGCGCGCTGCCCCACCGGCGGCTCGCCAGCTTCGAGGTGGATGAACTCTTCGACTACCGGTCACGGCGACCACAGATCACCTTCACCGGCAACCGGTTCAGCAACTTCGAGGCGCCCTCGCTGGAGCTCTACGAGGTGCGCGACGCCCTCGGTCGGCCCTTCCTCTTCCTGACCGGCGACGAGCCCGACTATCAGTGGGACCGAGTGTCCCAGGCCGTGCTTGCGCTGGTGGAGCGGCTCGATGTGAAGCTCGTCGTGCTGGTGGACGCGCTGGGTCTGCCGACCCCGCACACCCGCCCGATCGGGGTGACGGCCCACGGCAACCGTCCCGATCTCATCGACGGCATCTCCACCTGGGGGCCCAGCGCGCAGATCGAGGCCGGACTGAGTCAGTTCCTGGAGCTGCGGGTCGCCGAGGCGGACCGGGACGTAGTGGGCTACACGCTGCATGTCCCGCACTACCTCGCAGGTGGGCGCTTCCCGCACGTGGCGGTGTCCGCCCTGGAATACGCCGGTGCGGCGCTTGAGCTGATGCTGCCCACCGATGAGCTGCGCGAGTCCTCGCGGATGGTGGAGCAGGACATCTCCCGGCAGGTGGCGCAGAACACCGAGATCCAGGGCATGGTGGACCGACTCGAGCGCAACTTCGACGAGTACGCCACCCCGCAGCAGCGGTCGCTGCTGGTCAAGGACGACGACGCCGTGCCCGACGCCGAGGAGCTGGGCGCGGCGGTGGAGGCCTATCTGCGCCACCACGATCCAGCCGCCGACGCCGAAGCAGCCCGTGCCGCCTCGATCGAGGGCCTGCTCGACGACGCGTCCACGGAGCTCGGGGCGCCATCCCCCGGAGGTGCCGGCCCGGTGGATCCCGGCCCGGAGGGCGACCATGTGGCACCGGAGAATCCCGGCTCAGCTTCGCGGGAAGACCCACAGGGCCCCGCGGTCGATCCGGAGAATCACGACCGCCCCCAGTAGCCGCCGCGCCGCACCGGAGCCCTCCCACGGCGCTGCTCAGGGCCGGGGGTTCTCCACAGCACCGCCGCTGTGGAGCCCGCCCGCGGAGATGTCCACAGTCAACCCCGGCAGCGCCCGGGCACCCGGGACTTCAAGCACGCTGGCTCCATGGACGCACACCCGCACGCACGGCATCCGCTTCCCGGCCCAGCCCAGAGCACCTATGCCTCGGACCCTCCTCCAGGACCGCTCGACATCGCGAACCCTGCAGACTGCCTCGCCCTGGTGCGGCACACCTTCGGGGGGCTGCCGCAGGAATCACTCATCGTCATAGGGCTGCTCGACGGCTGCACCGGCGGTCACATGCGGATCGACCTGCAGCCGGCGCTGCAGGAGCCGTTCACCTGCGCCCGGCTGATCGCGGACTGCCTGGCCGGGGAGGGGTCCTCCCCGGCACCCGAGGCGGCCATGTTGATGCTGATCGGTGACGAGGCTCCTTCGCAGACCCAGGACGAGGCCTGGCGATGCTGCCTGGAGGCGCTGCGGATCGTGCTCGAGGCCGAGTACTGCGTGCGAATCGTCCAGACCTGGTTCCTCGCCGCCGACCACGTCCGCGACCCGCTCTGCGCCGACCCAGCCTGCTGCGGGCTGCCGGGCCGTGGCATCGGCGAGCTCCGGATCCCCACCCTGGGAGGCCTCCCGAACGGGCTCCCCGGCCGCGAGCCTGCGCCGCTGGAGAAGGCAGCCGCCACATTTCTTCAGCGAGCCCCGGTCGCGGACACGAGGGTCGAGGCGCTCCTCGCCGACCTGCGCACGGGCAACGCCGCACATCCGCTGCCCGAGCCGCGGCAGCTGCGACATCGGCTCCAAGCCTGGGACCTCGCGCTGGCTCGGGCTGCCGCCGCACCGCAGCAGGGGCGCTGCATCGATGCCGAGGCCCCGCGCAGCGAGGATCAGACAGCCACTCCCGAGGAGCCCCTCGCTCAGGCTCAGAACCTCATCAAGCTCCTGGAGCAGCTCCACACCGGGTTCGAGCGGGATCTGCTGATTCCTCTGGCCACCTTGGGGCTTGATCACGCCATGGCCGGGCTGCGCCACCGGGAGGGCCACCTGGTGTCCCCACCTGAACGGGCGGAGGCGGCGATGCTGCAGCGCTATGCGGCGTCGTTCCTCGGCGAGACCCGGTCACGGCCCGACTGGCAACGAGTCGACGGGCTTGAAGCCGTGCTCAACGCTCTGGTGCCCTACGCCCGAGGCGTCGAACGCGAGCACCTTCTCTGCCTCATGGCGTGGATCGAATGGGCCAGAGGCCGAGGCACCGCCGCCGGATCCTTCATCGACCGCTGCTTGAGCGAGTTCCCGGACAACGAGCTCAGCCGGATCATCGAGCGGCTGATGCAGCTCAAAGGCGTGTGCCTCTGGGCCCGGACCAAGCAGCACAGCTGGTCCTGGACCAGGACCACCGGCAGGACCACCGGGCCGAGCCCCGACTAGCCCGGAAAATCTCTCAGATTGGGAATGCGGGCGGAACACGCTATGTTGTCAACCATTGAGACCCTGCAACCATCGTAGGATCCCACCCACCCGAGGGGCTGTTGACAGCTCCTCAGAGGAGTGCGGTTCCTATTATGGCCTTGACAGGGTCATAGGTGTGTTGACCGACAAGTTCATCGCATCTGCACCATATGTCTAAGTCGGAAGGTCACCGTGCCCACTACTGCGTCCAAGTCCACCGAAGAGAACGCGGCCGCTGCAGAGGCTGAGAAGAAGACGCCCGCCAAGAAGAGCACTGCAGCTCGCAGCACCGCCGCCAAGTCCACTGCGGCGAAAAAGAGCCCTGCCTCCTCAGCCGCGAAGTCGAGCGCCAAGGCGCCGGCCGCGAAGTCGAGCGCCGCCAAGTCCACCACCGCGAAGTCCACCGCGGCCAAGACCAGCGCCGCGAAGTCCGCTGCGGAGACGAAGAGCGCCGCCGCGTCCCCGGCCAAGGCTCCCGCCAAGAAGACCGGGGGCCGCAAGCGTGCCGCAGATCCGGTGGACGAGGTCCTGGCCGAGGCGGACGCCGAAGAGAAGGCAGCGCCCACCGCCGCCCTGGAGAAGGCCGTCGCGAAGGCCGTGGCCGACGGGGAAGACCCGGAAGCCATCACCGAGGCCTCGGTCAAGGCCAAGGAGGGTGAGGAGGAGGAATCCAAGGGTCGCGGCTTCGTCATTTCCAACGCCGATGAGGACGACGCCCCCGCGATTCAGGTGGTCTCCGCCGGTGCCACCGCAGACCCGGTCAAGGACTACCTCAAGCAGATCGGCAAGGTCGCCCTCCTGAACGCCGAGCAGGAGGTGGACCTCGCGCTGCGCATCGAGGCCGGACTCTTCGCCGAGCACAAGCTGAACAAGCAGAAGATCACCGACCGTCGGCTCCGGCGCGATCTCGAACTCGTGGTCGCCGATGGCAAGCGCGCCAAGAACCACCTGCTGGAAGCGAACCTCCGTCTGGTGGTCTCGTTGGCCAAGCGGTACACCGGCCGCGGCATGCTCTTCCTGGACCTGATCCAGGAAGGCAACCTCGGACTGATCCGCGCGGTCGAGAAGTTCGACTACACCAAGGGCTTCAAGTTCTCGACCTACGCCACCTGGTGGATCCGCCAGGCGATCACCCGCGCCATGGCGGACCAGGCACGCACCATCCGCATCCCGGTGCACATGGTGGAGGTCATCAACAAGCTTGCCCGGGTCCAGCGGCAGATGCTCCAGGATCTGGGCCGCGAGCCCACTCCGGAGGAGCTGGCACAGGAACTCGACATGACCCCGGAGAAGGTCGTCGAAGTCCAGAAGTACGGCCGCGAGCCGATCTCGCTGCATACCCCGCTGGGTGAGGACGGTGACTCCGAGTTCGGCGACCTCATCGAAGACTCCGAAGCCGTGGTGCCCTCCGACGCAGTGAGCTTCACCCTGCTCCAGGAACAGCTCCACTCGGTCCTGGACACGCTCGCCGAGCGCGAAGCCGGCGTGGTCGCGATGCGCTTCGGCCTCACCGACGGGCAGCCGAAGACCCTCGATGAGATCGGCAAGGTCTACGGCGTCACGCGCGAGCGGATCCGGCAGATAGAGTCCAAGACCATGTCAAAGCTGCGCCACCCGAGCCGCTCGCAGGTCCTGCGCGACTACCTCGACTGAGTATCAGCTCCGCTGGCGCTCAGCTCCACTGGAGCTGAGCCCGGCGAGTTCCCGCGGAACCTCAGCGGAGACAGAAGAAGGGTGCGGACCGGATTTCTCCGGTCCGCACCCTTCTTCGTCTGGTGCTGCGCTACTTCGCGGTCGCGAGGCGATCCGACTCGTCGATCCACTCGACGGTCTTGGGGCGCAGCGAGTTCTCGACCTGCCGGCCGTGGTGATTGCAGAAGAGCAGAACACCGGATGTGAGCGCTGCTCGCACATACGCCTGCGCTCCACAGCGGTCGCAACGGTCAAGGGCAGTCAAGGTAGTGGGCTGGTTTTCCACGGTGCCAGTTGTGCCGGTCATGCTCTTCGCCTCCTCAGGTCAATGCTCCAGAGGTCCTGCAGCCGGGAAGGCCTGACTCAGGATCTCTTGGTGTTCCATAGAACCACGGACTCGGCCGTTTCATTCGCAGCGGCAGCCATAAACCGCCGTGCTTTCGCTGTGCGCGTACCGACTGCGGCGCTTCTGCGGAGCCCACGGTCCGCCTCGCACTACGATGGCAATGATTCCCCACCACCACAGGAGGACACTGCGTGGCCAAGCGCTCGGAGTATGACGCCCGGCATCTGTCGGTGCTCGAAGGTCTCGAAGCTGTTCGCAAGCGTCCCGGAATGTACATCGGTTCCACGGACTCTCGCGGGCTCATGCACTGCCTCTGGGAGATCATCGACAACTCCGTGGACGAGGCACTGGCCGGCCACGCCTCCACCATCACCATCACCCTGCACCGGGATGATTCCGTAGAGGTCAGCGACGACGGACGCGGGATCCCGGTGGACATCGAGCCCCGCACCGGACTCTCCGGCCTGGAAGTGGTCTTCACCAAGCTTCACGCCGGCGGGAAGTTCGGCGGCGGCTCCTATAACGCCGTGGGAGGGCTCCACGGCGTGGGCGCCTCAGTGGTCAACGCGCTCTCGGCCCGACTCGACGCCCAGGTCACCCGGGGCGGGAAGGTCCATCAGCTCTCCTTCCGCCGCGGCGAACCCGGCGTCTTCTCCGGCTCCCGGCCCGACCCCGATGCGACGTTCACTCCGGCCCTGGACGGCTCGCCGCTCGACATCATCGGCAAGGCGAAGCGGGGGGTCACCGGAACGACGATCCGCTACTGGTCTGATCGACAGATCTTCACCTCCGACGCCGGTTTCAACGACATCGAGATCGCCAACCGTGCCCGACAGACCGCGTTCCTGGTCCCGGGGCTGCGCATCACCGTGCGCGACGAGCGCGGCCCGGAGCCCCTGGAGGAGGTCTTCCAGTACGACGGCGGCATCAGCGAGTTCGCCGAGCACCTTTCTGCGGACACCTCGGTCACCGATATCTGGCGCATCCAGGGCCACGGGAAGTTCACCGAACGCATCCCGGTGCTCGCGGCAGACGGACGCAGCCACATGGAGGACGTGGAGCGCGACTGCGAGGTGGACATCGCGCTGCGCTGGGGGATCGGCTACGAGACCACCGTGCGCAGCTTCGTGAACATCATCGCCACGCCCAAGGGCGGCACCCACCTGACCGGCTTCGAACAGGCCCTGCTGAAGTCCCTGCGCAAGACTGTGGAGTCCAACGCGCGCAAGCTCAAGGCGGGAAGCGACAAGCTTGAAAAGGATGACGTGCTGGCCGGACTCACCGCAGTGGTCACCGTGCGCATCGCCGAGCCCCAGTTCGAGGGGCAGACCAAGGAGATCCTGGGCACACCCGCGGCCCGCCAGATCGTCTCCAAAGTGGTCAGCAAGGAGCTCGAGACCCGGCTGAGCTCCACCAAGCGGGGGGACAAGCAGCAAGCGACCGCGGTGCTGGAGAAGGTCGTCGCAGAGATGAAGTCACGCATCTCCGCCCGGATGCACAAGGAGACCCAGCGGCGCAAGAACGCGCTGGAGACCTCCTCCATGCCGGCCAAGCTGGTGGAGTGCCGCTCGAAGGGCGTGGCCGAGACCGAGTTGTTCATCGTCGAGGGCGACTCCGCGCTGGGCACCGCGAAGCTCGCCCGCTCTTCGGACTTCCAGGCGCTGCTGCCGATCCGCGGAAAGATCCTCAACGTCCAGAAGGCCTCGGTTGCGGACATGCTCTCCAACACCGAGTGTGCCGCTCTGCTGCAGGTCATCGGTGCCGGCTCCGGTCGATCCTTCGACCTCGACGCCGCCCGCTACGGCAAGGTGGTGCTGATGACCGATGCCGACGTCGACGGCGCCCACATCCGCACCCTGCTGCTGACCCTGTTCTTCCGCTACATGCGCCCACTGATCGAGGCTGGCCGCGTCTTCGCCGCCGTGCCTCCGCTGCACCGGGTGGAGATCATCCACCTGGGCCGCAGGGCGAACGAGGTCAAGTACACCTACTCCGAGGGGGAGCTGAATCAGCTCCTGGCCCAGCTGGAGCAGGACGGGTTGAACTATAAGGAGCCGATACAGCGATACAAGGGTCTGGGCGAGATGGATGCCGATCAGCTCTCCGAGACGACCATGGACCCGCAGCACCGGGCGCTGCGCCGGATCAGGGTGCAGGACGCCGAAGCCGCCGAACGGGTCTTCGACCTCCTCATGGGTTCGGTGGTCGCGCCCCGCAAGGAGTTCATCATCGAGGGATCCCAGGCGCTGGACCGCGACCGGATCGACGCCTGAGCCGACGCGGGACTACCAAGACCGGCCGACCCAGGCGCGCGCCGATCGACACCGCGCCATTTCTACGAGCTGTAGAAACAATTCGGCGCACAGGCCGGTCGGCTCTGCCGAGGCCATGCGCGACCGGTACACTGAACGACGACGACGAGTGCACCTCGACCCCCTGTGAGCTGAGACGTGACCCAACAGACTTCTGTCGCCCCGACCGGCGATTCCGCATCCCGAGCAGCTTCCGCTGCCCCCGGTGTGGAGGCCGCGACGCCTCGATGGCGACGCAAGATGGCCGCATACTGGTCTCTGACCAAGCCGCGCGTCATCGAGCTGCTCCTGGTCACCACGTTGCCCACCATGTTCTTCGCGCAGCGGGGTGTGCCCGACTTCTGGCTGGCACTGGCCACGCTGGTCGGTGGGGCCATGGCCGCTGGTTCCGCGGGGGCCTTCAACTGCTATATCGATCGCGATATGGACAAGCTGATGAACCGGACCAAGAAGCGTCCGCTGGTCACTGGGGAGCTCAGTCCCCGTGAGGCGCTGATCTTCGCCTCGGTGCTGGGTGCCGCCGCCATCGCGGTCCTCTGGTTCGGAACCAACCCGCTGGCCGCAGGTCTCGGCGCGGCCGCCATCTTCTTCTACGTTGTGGTCTACACGATCATCCTCAAACGCCGCACCGAGCAGAACATCATCTGGGGCGGCATCGCGGGGTGCTTCCCGGTGGTGATCGCCTGGGCCGCGGTGCGCGAGACGCTGGAATGGCCCGCGGTGGTGCTGTTCGTGATCATCTTCCTATGGACCCCGCCGCACTACTGGCCGTTGTCGATGAAGTACCGGACCGACTACCAGACGGCGCACGTGCCGATGCTCGGCGCCGTCGCCACGGCGCGCACCGTGTCAGTCCAGGTGGTGCTCTACGCCTGGGCCACCGTGATGTGCTCGTTGCTGTTGATCCCCATGGGATGGGCCGGCATCACCTACACGGCGTTCGCCCTGGCCTCGGGCGCATGGTTCATCTACGAGGCCCATGCGCTGCACCGGCAGGCGGAGGACGGCACCCTCACGGACAAGAAGGCCATGAAGGTCTTCCATCTCTCGATCCTCTACCTCACCCTGCTGTTCATCGGGCTCTGGATCGATCCGTTCATCGGGACTCCCCTGATGGGCTGATGCTCGCAGCTCCGGAGGACTCCTGGTCCCGACGCCAGGCGCTGATGCTCCCGGGCAGCAGGATGCCTGCGGCTTGGTCCTGATCCAGGACCAGCAACGGTCGGGTGGTGTCCAATACCGGGCTGACCAGCAGCTCACGGATCGGGGTGCTGCGCTGCAGTGCCTGATCGCTCGTCCGGACCAGAGCTGCGCAGCGGCGCTTGGACCAGCCCTTTGGCTGCCGCTGCCGCAAGGACTCGATGTCCGCGCGGGTGATGAGCCCGATGGCTCGGTACGAAAGGTTCAACACCACCACCGGGTCGGACTCTTCGAGAACCTGCGCCGCGTCGGCCAGAGACCTTGTGCCGAGAATGGTGGCACCCAGGGGTGCCATGATGTCTTCGATGGCGGTCATGCCCACAGTCCTCTCGGGGTTGTGGCGTGCCCTGTCTGACCCCGACGCGACCGGCGTGTGGAGAGCGTTCGATGCGGAAGCCGCGAAGTCTTGCGGCGCGCCTAGCAGTGGGCGGATCATATCTGCTCCTATGAGTGATGAGCTGAGCCCACTGCTGAACTCGTTTCCCAGTCTAACCACTGACCTCCCCGCCGGGAACCCGTGGAGAAAGAGCTCTGGACAGAGCGGACGACGCTGAAGGATTCAAGTAAACTTGTGGCGTCGCTGAGGGCGGCGCATACGTTCCGAGCGGAGATAACTATGAGCACAGAGTCAAAGCTGAGCGATCACATCCTGGAGACCGACACCCAGACTGTGGATGACGCCGTCCTGGATGCCATCGACACCGATGCCGCGGGTCTCGACGCCTCCGCGGACCTGCAGGTTCTGCTCGAACAGGACACCGACATCTCCAGCTTCCTGCAGGGTCTGGCCCAGGTCTCAGCCGAGCGGTTCAGCGGAACCCAGCCGGTGCTGTGCAGCATCATCCTCGACCGATCCAAGCGCAACGTCGTGGTCGCCGCCAGCAGTCCGGAGGCGGCACGGCTGGATGAGGTCCAGGCAGGCTTCGATGAGGGACCCTGCCTGGAGGCCCAGCGCACCAACACCGTGATCAGCGTGTCCGATGTGCGCTCTGAGCGACGCTGGCCCGGGTATATGGCCGCGGTGCGGGAGTTCGGCATGCGCAGCGTGCTTGCGCTGCCGCTGACCCTGCAGTCCGAGTCCGCCGCCGCGATGAACCTCTACACCAGCACGCCGGAGCCTTCGGCCCGGCCGAGATCGAGGCGGCCCGCCGCTACGCGGAGCTCGCCTCCAAGGTCGGCGTGATCGCACTGCGACTGGCGGCCTACTCCGAGAACGTCGAGCACCTTCGCGCCGCCATGGAGTCACGCACCGCGATCGACATCGCCATCGGCGTGGTCATGGCGCAGAACCGCTGTACTCAGGAGGAGGCCTTCGCGATCCTGCGCAAGGCCTCGAGCCACCGCAACGTCAAGCTGCGCACGCTCGCCGAAGAGCTGGTGGCCAAGGTGGGACGCCAGTCCGCCTCGACGGTCTTCGACACCTGAGTCACCGGTCCACCCAGCGCTGACCCGCTGGCGTCGGAATCACCGTTCCGGCACTGAGCGCGGCGATCCTGCGATGCAGCTCCTGGGTCTGCACCTCGGTGTCTGGCACCGAGAGTCGGATCTGGGCCTGCGCACCGTCGCTGCTGTACTCGGTCGCGGTCACCTCCACCCCGGTGGCGCGGAGCTCATTCTCCCAGCGGCCTGCCTCAACGATGGGTGCCTCAACGTCGAAGACCCGCATGGAGGTCCGGCTCCGGAGCTGACCCTGTTCCCGGGCGCGGTGCAGCGCGCCGGTCACCGAATCTGAGTAGGCGCTCACCAATCCACCTGGACCGAGCAGCGTCCCACCGAACCAGCGCAGCACCACGGCCACGACATCACTGAGGTCGGCTGCTCCGCCGGGCATCTCGGTCTTCTGCAGCGCCGCCAAGATCGGGGCTCCCGCGGTGCCGGATGGCTCGCCGTCGTCGTGGGACCGCTGGAGCTGCCGCTCCGGCCCGATGACCCAGGCGCTGCAGTGGTGCCGCGCGTCGGGGTGGGCCCGGCGCAGCTTCTCGACCCAGGACTGCGCCTCGGCTTCGTGCTCGACGCGGCGCAGGAGGGTGCGGAACCGTGAGCGTCGACGCTCGATCTCATGGGTGATCTCCGCGCCGGAGCTCAAGACGGTATAGGGCCGGGCGAGCTGCGGGAGATCTGTCCCGGTGGGACCGGCAGAGAATGCGGACATGACTGAGCAGTCTACGATGCCGCTCGCCGAGTCGCCGGCTCACCGGCAGGGGCAGGGGTGGCGCGGAGTGGGCTGGAGCCTACGGCGTGCTGCGTGCCACCAGGACCGCCCGGCGCGGCGAGTATGCCGGCATCACGCGCAGCGCGGTGCGCACGGCGTCCTGGTCTTCGGCGGCCTCGGTGAGCTGCAGATAACGCCACAGATCCTCGGCGGAGCCGTCTGAGAGGACCGCCTCACGCAGCAGCGCCGAGAGTTCCCGGCGCACCCTCAAGACTCCCGGAGCCTCGCTGCCCGGCAGCAGCTGACCGCGATAGAGGTCCAGGGCACCCTGCCGGTCACCCGCGGTGAGAGCAGTATGGGCGTCTCGGGCGTCCACCCGCAACGGGGCGCTGAGCCGGTAGGGGCGCGAGAGCAGGTCGATGCTGGGGGAGTGGTGCTCTGCCAGCAGGCGGCGCAGCCGGACCAGCTCGGCGCGGACCGTCACCTCATGGTCGGCCTCGCCATAGAGCAGCACGGCCAGTTCCTCCGCGGTGAGCCCTCGCTCCGATCCGGGCTCCGAGTGCCACCCCAGCAGGAACAGGATCTCCGCGTGCCGCAGACCGAGCGGCTGATGCGCATCGAAGGTGCCCAGCACGGCCGGCCCGGCCCCGAGTGTGGTCAGTGTGGCCTGCGCCGGAACGGCAGGGTGCAGCCTGAGCTCCGCCTCCGCCGCGGATACCGCGGCGAGCAGCAGCGGCAGCGAATGGACTGCCACGGCCTGGGCATCTCCGGTCAGATCCACCACGCCCAGCAGCGCTCCGGTGGAAGGGTCGCGCACCGGCACCGCCGAACAGGAGAAGCGGTGTGCGGTGTAGGAGAAATGCTGCTCTCGGTGCACCTGTGCGCCGCGTCCTGTGGCCAGGGCGAGGCCCGGGGCCGAGGTGCCGATGGCCCGCTCAGACCAGTTCGCCCCCGGCTGGAAGGCCGAGCGCTCCGCCTGGCGCAGCGTCTCGCGCGCGCCCTCCACCCAGAGGAGCCGCCCCGCCGCATCACCGATAGCACGATGAGTCCAGCCTCGGCGGCCGGCTCGATCAGCAGGCGCTGCAGCACGGGCAGCACCAGCCGCAGCGGGTGGTTCCTCCGGTACTCCCGCAGCTGGAGCTCGTCGAGCTCGATGGGCGGCAGCGCGCTGATCGGGTCTCGCACGCCCCCGGCGGAACGCAGCCAGGACTCGCGCAGCGCGTGGGGCAGCGCGGCCCAGGTCTTCGGCTCGGTGGAGAACGCCTCCATGACACTCCTTCGACGCTTTGCGGTGCCCGGGAGCTGCGTAAGACTGCAGCGCACCACAACTGCGTGTGTGCTTGCTCACAGTCTAACCATGCAACGGTGCTGCAACCTGAAGAGATCTAAGCTTGTTGCATGTGAGGCAGATCACAGCGCCGGGCGTGGACTCTCGCAATCCGGGAGGATCCTCCGGCGCAAGGCCAAGAGAAGGAGCCCAATATGACCATCTATGCCCAGCCGGGAACCGACGGCGCACTGGTGAGCTACAAGTCCCGCTACGAGAACTACATCGGCGGGGAGTGGGTCGCGCCGGTAGACGGCGAGTACTTCGAGAATCCCTCGCCGGTCACCGGTAAGAGCTTCACCGAGATTCCCCGTTCCAAGGCCGCTGACATCGAACTGGCACTCGACGCCGCCCACCGCGCCGCGCCAGCCTGGGGCAAGACCTCGGTGGCCGAGCGCGCCGTGGTGCTGAACAAGATCGCGGACCGGATCGAGGAGAACCTCGAGATGCTGGCCGTGGCCGAGACCTGGGAGAACGGCAAGCCCGTCCGGGAGACCCTCGCCGCGGACCTGCCCCTGGCGGTGGATCATTTCCGCTACTTCGCCGGAGCGATCCGGGCCCAGGAGGGCGGGATCAGCGAGATCGACGGCGACACGGTGGCCTACCACTTCAACGAGCCGCTCGGCGTGGTGGGACAGATCATCCCGTGGAACTTCCCGATCCTGATGGCGGTGTGGAAGCTCGCGCCGGCGATCTCGGCAGGCAACGCCGTGGTGCTCAAGCCCGCTGAACAGACCCCTGCCTCGATCCTGGTGCTGATGGAGGTCATCGGAGACCTGCTGCCGGCCGGGGTGCTCAACGTGGTCAACGGCTTCGGTGCTGAGGCCGGCGCCCCGCTGGCCTCCAGTCCGCGGATCCGCAAGATCGCCTTCACCGGGGAGACCACCACCGGGCGGCTGATCATGCAGTACGCCTCGCAGAACCTCATTCCGATGACTCTGGAGCTCGGCGGAAAGAGCCCGAACCTCTTCTTCGAAGATGTCGCCCGGGAGGACGACGCCTTCTATGACAAGGCCCTCGAGGGCTTCACGATGTTCGCGCTGAATCAGGGCGAGGTCTGCACCTGTCCCTCACGTGCTCTGATCCAGTCCAGCATCTACGACGAGTTCCTCGAGAAGGCCGTGGCTCGGACCAAGCTGGTCAAGCAGGGCAACCCCCTGGACACCGATACTCAGGTCGGGGCCCAGGCCAGCAATGATCAGCTGGAGAAGATCCTGAGCTACATCGACATCGGCAAGCAGGAGGGCGCTGAGGTGCTCACCGGTGGAAACCGGGTGGACCTCGGTGGAGATCTCGCGGAGGGCTACTACGTGGAGCCGACCATCTTCAAGGGTCAGAACTCGATGCGGATCTTCCAGGAGGAGATCTTCGGTCCGGTCGTCTCGGTCACCGAGTTCAAGGACTACGCCGAGGGCATCGCGATCGCCAACGACACGCTCTACGGTCTGGGCGCCGGAGTCTGGTCCCGCGAGGCGAACATCGCCTATCGCGCCGGTCGGGACATCCAAGCCGGACGGGTCTGGACCAACTGTTACCACCAGTACCCGGCACACGCCGCGTTCGGCGGCTACAAGAACTCCGGGATCGGCCGGGAGAACCACCTGATGATGCTCTCGCACTACCAGCAGACCAAGAACATGCTGGTCAGCTACAGCGAGGACAAGCTCGGGTTCTTCTAGGCTGGATGCCTCGGGCGGAGAGGAGCATGATCAAGGTATGAGCATCTCACGGATCGCGGTCTCCGATGCGGCCGCAGCGCTTCTGGTCCAGCTGCGAGAGAGTCATGGGCAGCCGCTGATGTTTCACCAGTCGGGAGGCTGCTGCGACGGATCGGCGCCGATGTGCTTCACGCAGGGGACCTTCATCACCGGGCCGTCCGACGTGCTGCTGGGTCGGCTGGAGCCCGGGACACCGGAGCCGGTGCCGGTCTGGATCTCGCAGGCGCAGTTCCAGTACTGGTCCCATACTCACATCACCATTGATGTGGCGCCGGGCCGCGGAGCCGGTTTCAGCATCGAAGGTCCGACCGGTCAGCGGTTCATCATCCGCTCCCGGCTGTTCACCGACGAGGAGACCAAGGCGCTGGCGCCGGTGACCACCGGCTGAACGGCGATCCGGGCCTCGGGCTCGATCGGTGACCACCTGCCGCAGCGGCGGGGTCACCGATCGAGCCCGAGCTGTCTTGTTCCGGGCTGACTCAGATGACACCTTGGGCGATCATCGCGTCCGCGACCTGGGTGAACCCTGCGATGTTCGCGCCAGCCACGTAGTCCCCCGGGACCCCGTACTCCTCGGCGGTCCCGGCGCAGCGGGAGTGGATGTTCTCCATGATCTCCGCGAGCCGGGCCTCGGTGTATTCAAAGCTCCAGGAGTCGCGGATCGAGTTCTGCTGCATCTCCAGGGCCGAGGTCGCCACACCCCCGGCGTTGGCTGCCTTGCCGGGTCCGAAGAGCGCCCCCGCTTCGCGGAGCCGATGGATGGCTGCCGGAGTGGTGGGCATGTTCGCGCCCTCGACCACCGCCTTGACCCCGGCCTTGAGCAGGATCCGCGCGTCGTCGTCGTCGAGCTCATTCTGGGTCGCGCAGGGCAGGGCCACGTCGATGTCGTGCTTCTCCGCCACGGCCCAGACCGAGCGGCCCTCGATGAACTCGGCGGAGCCGCGCTGCTCGGCGTACTCGCTGATCCGCCCGCGCTGGACCTGTTTGATCTCACGCATCAGCTCCAGATCGATGCCTTCACGGTCATGCACCGCGCCGGAGGAGTCGGAGGCGCCGACGACGAGCCCGGTGAGTGCGTTCTTGAAGATCTGTTCGAATCCGAGGAACTTCACCGTGCCGAGCATGACCGTGGGATCGAAGCGCAGTCCGCCCTTATACGGGCCCAGAGCGGAGTTGAACTGCACGCGGAAGCCGCGATTGATATGCACCCGACCAGTGTCATCGGTCCACGGGATCCGGAAGATGATCTGCCGCTCCATCATGTGAGTGAGTCCTGTTCCCCCTACGGCAGCACAGTTGCGCAGGACGTTTTTCGAACACCCAGTTGAGGGTGAAGGGCAACAGCGTGGCCAGCGCCAGGCTGGCGATGAGGACCGGTTTGGAGTACTCCCGGATCAGCCAGGGGCGAACCCCGCCGAGCAGAAAAGATCGTCGAGCTGAGCACGAAGCCCGGTGAGCCCCAGCAGTCCCACGTAACCGGCGAGCATCGCCACCATGGCGGGGACCCGCCAGTTGAACTGCACGCGGAAGCCGCGATTGATATGCACCCGACCAGTGTCATCGGTCCACGGGATCCGGAAGATGATCTGCCGCTCCGGCTCACAGATCCGTTCCAGGATCGATTCCTCCACATATTCCGGGAACTTCGTGAGCACCCGCCCCAGCGAGTCGAAGACCTCCTTGACGGCCTGGTGAAACTCATGTTCCCCAGGATTTCGCGCGATGACCTGGTCATACACCGTGGCGATGCGCTGGCTGCTCGGGCTCATGGTCGACTCCTCGATACTCACGCGCCCGGTCCGGACGGCGGAGCCCAGCCTAGTGGACGGCGATGCGCGGCACCTGCGCCGCGGCACTCACTTCACGCTGCCAGCGACCAGTCCCGAGACGATGTAGCGCTGCAGCCCCAGGAACAGGGCCACCGGGATGATCGCGGCGAGGACCGCGCCGGCGGCGAAGATCGACCAGTTCTGTGAGGTCTCCTGGGAGATGAACTGGTAGAGCCCGACGGCCAGCGTCTGCTTCTCCGGATCCCGCAGCAGCACCGAGGCGATGACGAACTCGCTCAGCGTGGCCACCAGGGACAGCAGCGCGACCACGGCGAGGATCGGGGAGACCAGCGGCAGGATGATGGTGAAGAAGATTCGGGCGTGACCGGCCCCGTCGATCCTGGCCGCCTCATCGATGGAGACCGGGATGGTGTTGAAGAAGCCGTACATCAGGTAGGTGTTCACCCCGAGGGCGCCTCCGAGGTAGACCATGATCAGGCCGATCTGGCTGTTGAGTCCGATCGCCGGGAAGATCTCCCCGATCGAGAGCATCAGCAGGAAGATGGCCACCATGGCGAGCAGCTGCGGGAACATCTGCACCAGCAGGATGGTGATCAGACCGAACCGGCGTCCGGTGAACCGCATCCGGGAGAACGCGTAGGCGGCCAGCGCGCCCAGCATCACGCTGCCGGCGGAGGCGCTGAACCCGATGAACAACGTGTTGACGTACCAGGCGGCGAAGGGCTGCCGCGGCAGGTTGAACAGGTCCACGTAGCTGCGCAGGCTCAGATTCCCGAACAGCGTGTTGGCCGTGATCAGCGTCCCACCGGGGTTCAGCGAGGCGGAGAACACGTAGACCAGCGGAAAGGCGGCGAAGATGACCACGGCGATGCCGACCAGGTGACGCCAGCCGGTCTGGGAGAACCAGCGGCGGAAGGGCCGACGACGGGTGGGCGTGCGACGGGAGACCGAGGGGGGCTCGGCTGGGCCTGGGCGGGGTGTGCGGTGCGTCGCGGTGCGCAGTGACTGGGCCATCTCAGTTCAACTCCTCTAGAGCTCGGGTGCGCCGGAAGGCGATCACCGAGATGGTGCCGACGATGAAGAAGATCAGGATTGAGAACGCGCTGGCCAGGCCATAGTCGCTCTGGGATCCCACGAACGCCACCTTGTAGACCATGGAGATCAGGATGTCGGTGGAACCCACATTGATCCCGGCCTCGATGTCTCGGGGACCGCCCCCGGTGAGCATGTACACAAGGTTGAAGTTGTTGAAGTTGAAGGCGAAGGAGGAGATCAGCAGCGGAGCGATCGAGACCAGCAGGAGTGGGAACTTGATCTGCCGGAAGGCCTGGAAGGGTCTGGCCCCGTCCATCTGAGCGGCTTCGGTGAGCTCCTCGGGGATCGACTGAAGCGCTCCGGTGCAGACCAGGAACATGTAGGGGAAGCCCAGCCAGAGATTCACGATCAGGATGCTCAGCTTGGCCAGCCATGGGTCGCTGAGCCAGGGGATCGAGGCCCCGCCGAAGAGCACGTTGTTGATGAACCCGAACTCCTGGTTCATCATCCCGGCCCAGACCAGCGCGGAGAGGAACCCCGGGAAGGCGTAGGGCAGGATCATGACCAGCCGGTAGTACTTACGGGACTTCATCCGAGCATCGTTGAAGACCACGGCCAGGAACAGGCCCATGACGAAGGTGGTTGCCACCGAGAGGAACGCGAACCCGAAGGTCCAGGCCGTGACGTAGAGCAATGGGCCGCGGATGGACTCCTCGGTGACGGCTCGCACGAAGTTCTCCAGCCCCACGTTGACCCGCCAGCCGGGCATCACCTCCGCGCCGTCGGGGGTGACGAACGCGCCCTCCCCGCCGTCGGTGTAGATCTCCCCGCTCGCGGTATTGGTCAAGGTGTCGGCGGACTCGTCGTAGACGAAGCGCGAGGTGTAGACATAGGCCCGCTGCCCGTCCTGGGTGCGCAGCTCCTGGCGGGGGC